>NZ_JONT01000003.1 GCF_000711975.1 Desulfofalx alkaliphila DSM 12257
TTGTTTCAATCCACGCACCCGTGTGGGGTGCGACAGTATCCGCAAAAAAAATATATACATCAATGGGTAGATATATATAATTCGCGAACATACAAAAGCAAACTTAAAAAAACAGTACTTCTGGCTCTAAAACACTTAAAGGGCTTGTCAAACCAGGGGTTGCGAATCCCTTAGGCAAAACATGTTCGCTTTAGGTTCGCAACACTTAAATAATCAATACTCCTTCCGGATCATATGAAGTTTTAGCCCCAAAATGTTCCACACGTCTTTTCCAGTTTTTACCTAAGTAATAGTACCTCAAACTGTCGGTTGAGCCGTCTGCAATTTTTTCTAGTTTGTGCCTTAGTTCAGAAAATTGTGCGGGGTCTAATAAACACTCGAAAACAGAGTTTTGTACCCTTTGGCACTTATTAACACATTCTTTGGCAATTAGCCTTAGTCGCTTTTTACCGGCATCAGTTTCGGTATTAACATCATAAGTTATTAAAACCATCATAATAACATCACCTACTTCCATAAAAATGGAGGGTAAGCATCCAGATCACCCCTTAAATGCCTTGCCAGCAGTAACGATTGCACATATGGCAATAAGCCCAGGCTTATTTTTTCATTTAAAAATGGATGCGTTATTTTCTCTTGTTTTCGTTTTTGCCAAGCCATTAAAACATTCTTTCTTGTATCCGCATCCATCATTACCCCTCCGCTTTCCCTAACAGTAAATCCTTTGCCGGTGATTTGTTTCCTGTTAATTAAAGAAAGCACCAATCTATCCACAAAAAATGCTCTAAATTCTTCCATAATATCTAAGGCAAGGGATGGTCTCCCGGGCCTTTCCCTATGCAAAAAACCAACATATGGATCCAGTCCTACAGTTTCTAAGGCCGATTGTACATCATGGGCCAGCAGTGTATACAGAAAAGAGAGCAGTGCATTTAAGTTATCTTTAGGCGGCCTTTTATTTCTACCACGCATATAAAAGCTGTCCTTTGAATGTAAAATCAGTTCATCAAAAACCTCGAAGTATATTTTAGCACAATCGCCTTCAATACCCCTTATTTCCTCTAAGCTACTGCAGTTTTGCAATTGCACCGTGGAATTTTTAATGTATGTGGATGCCTTCTTTAAAGCATTAACATCCACCTGCCCTGGGTGATCCCGAATGGCCCTTTCAATTACCACCCTTGAATTATTTAGTTTAGCAATAATACAATTTATCGCTATTGGCACACAATCCGCTTCACTGTCTGACACACGAAACTGTTTTTTCCTTAGCAAAACATTACCATATACACCGCCGGAAACCCGTGCCAAAAACCTCCCGTAAGGGCTGACAAAACATAAGCCCACACCGTTTTTAGCACAAAAACCCATTAATGCAGGACTGGCACCTAAAAACCCAAAACAAACAATACTTTCGATGGTGTGTATTGGTAAGCGAAACTTTTCTTTGCCTTCGATTAAGACAACAACGTTTTCACCGTCCAAAGATAAATATGCCTCCGGCGTAGTAACATATAAAACATTTAATAATTTTTTCATTGCTATTCACGCCCCAAATACCTTTTTATATAACTGTTAACACCGGCTTGTTTCGTGCCTAGCTTAGGTAGACAAACATTAACAAGCGAGCATGATTTACAGCCTTTGTTATTTGTTAGGGGTTTGGGCGTAATTTGTTTGTTAAAAACACTGTGCATTTGTTCAGCAAGCCTTACCACTTCATCTCTAAGTTGCTTACCAAACACTATTTTTGTCCGGTGCTTTGTTTTTCCGTAGAAAAGGTATCCATACTCGATGGTGGTGCTAAGCATCTCTTCAAGGCAAATTGCCTGGGCGCAAAGCTGCACCTGGTCAATAATATCTTTTTTGGGTTTTCCTTTCTTGTACTCCACGGGAATAGGACGCCATTTTCCTTGGCGCCCATTAAGTGTTATACCTTTTTTCTCATCGGCATAAAATTCTACAAGGTCGGCCACACCAAAAAAACCAAGCTCATACGAAGAAATGGGCACCGAGCGTGCTGTTAAAACCCCTCCCCTGGATTCAAAAAAATCGGGATTATCGACACGTTCATGTAATTGCTTACCTTCAACGGTATGCAAGTTTTCAATCCATTGTTTTTCAATGTGTATCAAAGCCCATTGTCTTGGACAGTAGGCAAAGTGTTGAATACCAGACAAAGCCAGAAGGTCTTCATCTTTATATTTATAAATCATAATTTTTCTATTACCGTCACACCCTCAGGCACCTTTGACATGTCAATATCAACAATATAATCGCTGTAGCTACGGGCCGGCCTTTCGCTGTCTTTTCTCTTTACATTTATTAACTCAAACAATTTGTGTGCGGGAGCATTGCCAAGCTCACTGTCATGCTTAAATACAATTAACTTGCGCACGGCCATTTTTCCCCTTGCCGCCGAATGGTCATGTTCAAACATGTTGATGATAGATTCCCACAATAGGTCTAAATCGTCCTCTGAAAAACCGGTTGTCTTTTTAGCCAGGTTTGCAGAAACATAACCCTCAGTTCTATATAAGGCGTAAGGAATAATATGTTTTCTGCCCATTTCGGTTGTTTTGCTTTCAGCGTCTTTTTCAGTGGTTACCGCCATGCGGGTGATTGTTATTTCCTGGGGTACAATTGGATCTATACTCCTGGCAAAATTAATTTGCACCGGCCCCCTAACTTGTCCGCAATTAACCTTAGTGGTCATAACTGCACCAAAGGTGCGCACATCAAAAAAGTTTTTACACATGAAGTCCCTAAGGGAGTCACGGTTTTGTTTTGCCGCTTTTTCATCCTTTGGGTCAATGCCTAATCCAATATAGGCTGTTTCATGCTGTTTGTTAAGCACTGCACCCTCTTTAACATAGATTTTATAACCCTCACAATCTTCCTTTACAATTTCAACGTAGTTTCTGATCTTTCTTTTAAGGCATACATCAGTTACAATGCCGTAACCGGTTTCAGCATCAATTCTTGGCATATTTCCTGCGTCGGGGTCGCCATTGGGGTTGCCGTTCTCAACATCAAATAAAATTACAAACTCATAACGATTTTTAATAACCTCACTCACTTTATAATCCCTCCATTTTTAAAGTATCTTTTTTAATTATCAGATTTCTGAAATAAAGCTACCCTTTGATGGTAATATCCCAGTATAAATGTTCCTTGCTGCTCCAGTGTTAAATGAGACGGGAAATTGGTGATTTTAACCATAATGGACTCAATTCTTCTCTCAATTGCATAACCGTAGTCCGATTTTGATATGTGGTGCTGCGCAAGCTTTAATAGTATTGGAAATACAGCCCCGGGGGTTGCGCAGGCAGAGGCGAAATAGCGGTCTTTTATAGTAGCATTTATGCCTGGGTTAGCATCCTGTTGTGCTTTCTCTAACACAGCAAAGAGCCGCCCCAGTAAGTACCCGGTATTGTCTGAATGCTCGTTTAAACTCACCGTTAAAACCTCCTCTAACTTTTTATTTTTATATAGTCTGGCATTTCTTAGCAGGTAGGCTTTGATTATGGCCACCCTAACATAATTCACCCGCTGAATATTTTTGTCTTTGTCATCCATATCGGTTCTTACTCTGATCATGACAGCATTAAAAAGTGATGCCGGGTATGGAGCTCCACTTATAATAGAACGCATTACAGCACCGGCCAAAAGGGGTGGGGCATCCCTGTTGGTGCTCTTTGGTGAAATTGTTTCATTAAGCATCATCCAGATAGGAATGTTGCTGGGCCGGTTGTCAAAATCCTTTACTATTTCCATATCTTTGTAATGCTGTGCAATTTTTTCTGTAAACCCACCAAAACTGTCGGAATGAAAAAACCTGATTGAGATGCGGCTTGCGTTGGGTGATAAACCAAGAATGTGGAACTTGGTTTTTGGGTCAATTTTTCCGTCCAAATCATTTATCCTCTGGCCGGATTTTGCTTTTGTTAATACATCATTAACTAACTGTTCAATATGAGCGTCGCGCTTGTATTCATTACTGCCTTTCTTTCCTTCTTGGGTAATTGTAGGATTAAACAGTTCTGCTGCTAAATCTGTATATATTTCTTCAGGGCTTGCGGCCCAGAATACCGTGGTTGCATCGCCCACTTGAATCTTTTGTTTTTGACTTGAGAGCATATGATTTAACACTGTGGTATAAGCAAAGGCAGTTTTTTTACCCACAGGAGAATTATAGCTTTGTTTTTTTCCGTATGATTCATAGGACGGTGCATTAAAAGATACTATTGATGCACCACTTGATTGCGCTTTTTTTACGTTTTTTATAACCGGATGCAACTTTGCTATTGCTGTATTGGTACCTGTTACAAGGCATTGTCCAAATATATCATCCTCATCTTTTGAGTTATAATCTTCCCACAGTTTTTTAATCTCTTCATCATTGTGCAAGTAGCCCGTTGTTCCATCCAATCTAAATACTAAATTGCTGCCCTTCAATATTTCTTCCAAATAATCTTTCAAGGCAGGATGCTGTTTTGATTTATCCACCTTCCATTTATCTAAAAAAGCCAACACTGCTTTGGCGGCTTGTCCTCTTGCTGCACCTAAAATTTCATGATGTAATTTCTTAAATGCTTCAAAAGCATTCTTTGACCGCTTGGGCTTACCTTTGTTGTCAATGCCTAAAACATATGTGCTGTTATCGCACATAAAGTTTGGTGCAATACCTGATGACCGAAGCTTTTGCTCCGGCACTGTCAATACTCGTAAAAATAGTTTAGTTTTTTTACCCACCTGTTCTTCCACATGCAATGGGATAACATCAAGCAAGTCACCCTCTGCAGAAATGTTAAGGGCAAAACCAACCTTGGCATTGCTATAACCATAGGGCGGTACCCCGCTTCTTTCATCCCGGGCCAGTATTTCGTAATACTTAGCTAACTCATTGATGATCATTGGTTTCTATCACCTCGCTTTCAATAAGTTATTAACATCGATGATGCCGTCTTTCATAATTGCCCTATAAAATATTGGTGTCATATCGTTTTCAAAGTCAATATCCCATAGCATCCAGCCTAAATCCATTTCACCGCTGTATATGCTGGTTGGAATTTCATTTTCAATCAACTCAAAGTTTGCCGCAAATTCCCTTGTTCCCAAGCATGGTTGATGATAACATTGACCTTTTCGCATCCGTCTAAGGGCAACATTATAATGTTTTGCCGGCGTATCCCCCGGCCCGGCCTGATTAGTCATTTCAAAATGGGCCTCAATAACATACTGTACATCCTTTAACACCAAGGCTGCCCTCTGCTGTCTAATTTCTGAAGCCACCTGAAATAATTCTGGGTTATTACCATTCATTGCTTTTTTCACGTTAGTATCGGAAATTTTCTGGCTAACTTCATTTCGCCTTACATTGGTGAATCTTATTTCGTTGATCACATGGATTTTGTCAATAACCCATTTTATTGCCGGTTTCCAATAAATCGCTTCAATAATGCCCCTGGCCGCTGACGGGGTGATAACATCATAGCTTACCCGTTCCACTTTCATCTCAGGCCTGGTAAAACAAGCATAGTCCCCAAACACCTTTAACTTAAATCCATACCCCACCTAACATCCTCCTTTCCCTTAAATAAAAATACCTTCGCCATAGGTATCCTTCGGAATGATAAGACCTGTCCTTTTATCATAATTGTTTTCAAAATTATCAAGCACAACAAAACCATTGTTGACAGTTTTTAAGGCAGCATGTTTTAGCAGTGCTTTATATTCATTTTCATAAACCGATATGGTATACGGTTGCAATTTCCTTGCTAGGCTGCGGGGATAGGGGCTGTATTTTGCCTCTTCCATTAACTTCCTTGCATCTGCGTTGTAAGGTATTATAATGGAGTAAGTGCTGCTTTCTATCAGTTTGAACCTTTCTGCCGCTGTTTTAAAATCGAATTCTAACTGAGAACTCCTTTCCTCAAAACACTTAATAATTTTTTCTTTATCTAAGGCTTCGTCGCCCTTAACGTCATATAACATTTTAAAATAGTAATCTATGGCATCTAAAGAAATGGGGTCCTCGTATCTTCTAAACACCATATCTGCCACCTTTGCAGTTGTTTCCAAATAGCCCCTTATTTTTGCATATTCTGAAACCGGTTTAAATACATAAACAATACCTGTGGATAAATAGCCCTCCCGGTTACACCTGCCGGCAGATTGAACTATGGAATCAATGCCTGCAACCGAGCGATATACCACCGGAAAGTCAACATCTACCCCGGCCTCAATCAGTTGTGTGGACACCACCTTGCAGGCTTGTTTATTTCTTAATCGCTGTCTTATTTCCGAAAGGGTTTCTTGTCTGTGAACAGGGCACATCAAGGTGCTTAAATGAAATGTGTTATCTATTAACTTGTCGTAAATCTCTTTGGCGTGTTTTCGGGTGTTTACAATACAAAGCACCCGGTCTAATTCCTTTAATTCATCTGCCAATGTATCGTCATCAATCTCGCCTTTTTTTACCACCCTCACTTTTTTAAAATCTTCATACAGTTGTCTGGGATCATCCATTATTTCCCTAGCTTTTATGCATGAAGGCAGCAGCCCTTTTATTGCCGGTTGTGTTGCTGTGCAAAGCACAGCCGTTGATCGGTAATTATGCACAAGCTCTGATATAGCCAGCAGGCATGGTTTTAGGTATTCAACAGGTAACATCTGTGCTTCGTCAAATATAATAACGCTTTTGGCCAGGTTGTGTATCTTTCTGCATTTAGAGCTTTTGTTTGAAAATAAAGATTCAAAAAATTGCACATTGGTGGTTACCACAATGGGAATATCCCAATTCTCCGCTGCCAGCTTCAATTTTTCGTTAATGGCTTGTATATCTTCAGAATCTTTATTATCAAATTGATAATTACTGTGGTGTTCTAAAATGTTGTTGTCCCCTAAAACTTTTTTAAACACCGCTGCATTTTGTTCTATAATGCTGGTATAGGGTATTACATAAATTATTCTTTTGAGATTATTGATTACAGCGTGATTCAGTGCAAAGGCAAGGGATGAAAGGGTTTTCCCTCCCCCGGTGGGAACAGTAAGTGTAAATAACCCGGTGGGTGATTTAGCCATCCCTAAGCATCGCTGCAAAATTTCTTGGCGCCTGGTATTTATTTTTGTTTTATCAGCCTTAAATCCGGTTAAAAACTGATTGAAAGTATTATTCAATTGAGGTATGGAGGCGTTGTTTCCCCTAGGTTTTAATGTATCTGACATATAGCTCTCAGTGTCAATATAATCAGCATCCACTAAGCAGGAGTAAATCATTCTGATGAAAAAGGATATTGTAAAGCCTCTGTAATTATCAATTGGTTTGATTGGCAAGTTAAGAAAGGTTTTTTCAGTGGGTAAATCCAGCTCAGTTTTATAGGCACTATAATCCTCAAGGTCTTCGCCTACTTTTTTGCGGAGTCTTGCCATTAAAGTTCCTTCGGTGGACGCCGCAGTGCCATAGTCGGGCAAGCCGCTGTGGTGCCCGGCTATGCAGTAGGCCAGCAGTTTACCATATAACTCCCCATATAAATTTATGGCCTCTTGGGCCCCCGCGGTAGAATGGTCAACGTATAAAGAAGCCCCTCGTAGTTTTTGTTGAAATCTTTCTGAATACTTTCCTAAATCATGCAGCAACCCCGATATAAAGCCAAACCCTTGGGCATTGAATTCTGCAGCATATTTCCCTGCCAAGTGAGCAGTTTTCTCTAAATGCTCAACCATTGTTTGCCAGGCCTTTTCAGGGTTTTCAGTGGAGTGGGCATAATATTTCATAGGTACTATTCCCCCAAAGCTACACACCTTTTTTCTTACAGTAACTACTATAATTCTCTTGAATTCTCCGCTATCCTCCTAAATATTTCCTTTTAATTTCGACAAAAAATACAGCTGCCGGCTTTAGTTTAAATTAATGGGCATAGAAAAAAGCCCTGAAAGCAAAATGCTTCAGGGCTCTTTTTAAGCTTATCTAATTATAGAGTTTATTGAAGAGGTCTGTGCTGTAATCCCTAATGTCAGAAATATTGAGCATACGGTACTTAGATTTTATTTCACTAAAGTATTTAGCGATTAGTTCTTTATCTATTATTCTGTTTGAACCCTCATTAGCTTTTAAACCCTCCCTAGCAGCTCGCCATGGTTCCTCTGCATGGGTCATTTTTTCTAAAACCTTACCGCTATAGCAGCCAAAATTTCTAATAATGCTATCCAGAAGTTCTTTTTCTTCAGTGGTCAGTTTTATCTCCCCGTATTCATAACCCTTATCTTCAATGGGATTATAACCGTGGTCTTTGTACTTATAATAAACACTTCTGAATACAGGGCCATGCACCCAGGCTTCACAGTCGTCCTCAAATAAATACTCCCCGGTAAAAGCCCGATAAAACCCCTGGGCATAGTACAATTGCTTTTGTAGGGCTAAGGGTGTTATATCGGCAGAGTTAGATAGCAGATACCTTACCACATAATCAATTTTTTCTTCCGGTTCACAAATAGTATTTCCCGCCAATTCATCCTTTTCCAAAGCACCAATTATCCGTCTGTATGCCACATCTGTAATCCGATCCTTATTCTGCTCCAATATTTCCCTCATATAGTTTGGGTCCCTAAGAACCCTTTTTAATGTATCAGAGTATTGTTTTGTCGGGATGTCCCCATCTAGGTATCTGGTAAGGGTACCTTCCCCCCAACCTAATAATAGGGACAGGGGTCTTTTGCCCACATCATATTTCTCTAATATGAGTTCAATTTCCGCAACAGTAATCAACCCTTCCATTTCCCTATAAGCCTTATCCAACATGCTTAAATTATGATCCCGTATATCGGCCACAAAGATTTCACTGCCACAGTCTTTGCAGTACGCCTCTTTACCCATGTATTCAACCTTATTGCCTTTGATAATCTTTTCTTTTGGTTCATCTCTGACAGTGTATTCAGCCAGCTCATGGCAGTTCTCACAAAAGGCTAACATTAGGTTTCCCCCCCTTAACCATTGGTATAAATCTCATAATCAAACAATTTATTTAAACAGATATTTAATGGGCTTATTTCTCCTATGAAAAGAAACCACCACGGTATAATCATCTCCGCTTTTTGTCTGGGTCATATTAATTTTAATATATATATCAACAGTCTCCAGCTCGCCCCAGTAATCAAGTTCTTGGGATTTGCAGAATATGTAAAGCTTTTCATGGGCAAATTCTTCCTTCTGATTATCAACGGCATAGCAAAAATCATCATATTGAATTCCTAATAATATTTCCCTTTCCTTTTTTGTATTGATTCTATAATCCTCTATAAACTCCATGTTTTCCCGTCTTTTTCGCCCTTTGGCAATGGTATACTTTCCGTCTAATATTGCTTTTCTGAACCTAGTAAGGTACTCTTTTATTTCATCGGGGGTAAAATCCGTATATTTACCGGCTTTCCTTGTGGTGGAGCTCAAATCCCTATCACCCCTATTCTTCTATTATATAAAATTGTATACTAAATATACCTATAACACAAGAATAAACGTATCAATTGATACCTTATGTTTGTTTTTTCGTATCAAAAAGCAGGGTGCTTGATTGGCACCCTGCTTTTTTACCTACCCTTCTTCAGTTTCAGTACTTTCCTCTTCTTCGTTTGCAGTTACTTCTTCTACATCCTCTTCATTGTTTTCTTCCTCACCTGATTGGTCTTGGCCGTCATCTAAGTTATCATTTTCGTTTCCGGTTTCATCATTATTTTCATCAACTGCATCTTCTTCAACTACTTCTTCCTCAACCGGCTCTTCTGCAACCACCTCATTAACTGTCACAGCAAAGTCTTTACTGGTCAGCAGCTCCTGACCTTCTACAGCAACAATGCTGATGGTTACAGTGTATTCACCGGCAGTTCCTTCTGCAAAGGTGGCTTTAAAGTTGTCGGTGGCATCCAGCAGGGGAAAGCCCTCTGCAGGGCCAAAGGAAGCCAGCAGTTTGCCTTCTTTAACCTCTAAAGGCAGTTCCAAGTACTCAGTAATTTCCTCGTTCACAACTTCATAAAACACAGCCAGTTCATCACCGGTTAACTCTGCATCTTCTTTGCTTATTTCCAGGTTTACGGTCACCATGGTGTTTTCATAGTCGTATACCGCAGTGGTAACACTAAACTCTTTTTCTACTCCCTCGTCAAATATATCAAGACCTTCAGCCCTAACCGTGGGTGCAAGCTTAACTTCTTCAACATCATTTAAGGTGCGGTCTATGGTTACCAGTGTTTCGGCTCTGCTGATGGGTCTGGTAGCCCTAAAGGTTTCGTCTTCATAGCCGCCCATGTATCCCTTAGCGACAACTGCAGCCACTGCACCTTTACTCCATGCGGGAATAGATTGGGCATCGGCAAATCTGTCAATAGCTTCTACATTGGACTCTTCATCTAACCCCACCAGGCGGGCCAGCATAGATGCAGCCTCTTGACGGCTGATATTGGCATTGGGCTTAAAAGTACCGTCTTCATAACCGCCTATGTAGCCGGCTTCTTTAGCTATTGCCACCTGCTCAGCATACCAGGCATCGGCATCAACATCGGGAAAGCTGATTTCCGCACTTTCTGTTAACCCGTGGGCCCTGTTCACAAAGGCCACAAATTCAGCCCGGCTAACACTCTTGTTGGGTTTAAAGCTGCCGTCTTCATAGCCTGCGGCCAGACCTTTATCCAGCCAGTCATCAATTTGCTCCTTGGCCCAGTGATTATCCGCTACATCGGAAGCTTTTGCAAAGGCTGTCACTGTCATGGCCAGCACTAAGCAAAGGGCCAAACTAACTACCAAAGCGCTCCTTCTTTTCAAAAACATTTTCTGCCTCCTCTAATGATGTCTTATTTTTAGGAACGCTATTACTATTCTGCAAAAGCCCCCTGTTTCCTTTTAGAAAGCATATAAAGCTTGTTAGTAATGTTTTTCATTGCAGTTAAAAGAAGGGGCTTTTATGCCTTTAATGGCAATAACTTATCTGGTTAGGGTAATCTTACCGGAGGCAGCATCATAATCCACCGCCGCACCTAGCTTATCACTGACAAAGCGCAGGGGCACAAAGGCACTGCCGTCCACAATTTCCGCCGGGGCGTCTATACTGTCCTCAACCCCGTTTACCGTCACCGCATCCCCGTCTATAGGCATAATAATCTCGGTGTCACCGTCTTTAATTATCACTTGCCGGGTTTTAGAGGCCCAGTTCACCTCAGCACCCAAGGCTTCACTGACAAAGCGTACCGGCACCATGGTTCTCTCTTCCTCGGTGATAAAGGGCTCTGCATCCAGGGTGAAGACTTTGCCATTGATACTGGCCTCCTGTTCACCAATCTTTAATTCAATCACCGACACCCCATGGATTACTACAAACTCATGCAAGCCATCCAGTTCCACCTCAGCGGTAACCTTGTTTGAATAGGGGTTAACCATAGAGGGGTAAATTACTTCTTCGCCATTTATTCGCTCAGCAATATTTAAATTCCATTGGTTTCCCACCGCCGCCAAGTCTGTGTACCAATTACCGTACCAGTCTGGGTAGTCGTTTCGGTAATATAGGCTTAGCTCACCTTTTATGTTAGCCCCCTTGGTGTCAATGGTCCAAATTCTTTCCACCCCGTCAATGCCAACCGCCTCATCTGCCCTTATTGTCACCTCTCCCGTTTCAACCGGTTGATCAAGCTTAAGTTTAGCAATAACCCAGCCATTAAGATCGGTTAAAAAAACCTCTTCCAATCCACTAAGGGGAGCGGTTGCGGTATAAGGCAAACCATCATGGCTGTTAATCTGCCTGTCTAAAAACTGATACCTTAATTCCACAAAATCCACTATACTCTCCACATGGTAGGCATGCCTGCCCAATTCCCCATGATGGTTTTGTGGGTGCAAGATAAAACTATCCTCTCCCGGCAGTACATTTACACTGTTTTCAATTGCCCTTTGAATGAGCTTTGTTTTTTCTTTAAAGTAGTCAGGGGTAAACTTTTGCTCCATCAAGTAAATTAGACGCTTATCCAGCAAGTCTTTTAATTCCGGTGTTTGTAGGAATTTTTTCACCAGATCATTATCCCAGCCGTGCCAGCCCGGTTCAAGGCTGTATTCATAGGCGAAAAAGTCATTGGCAGTAACTACATCTAACCGGGTATGGGAACCAAAGGTTAAATCCTTATCCCAGGGAATAACCATCCATTTGCCTTCCGGATCATTATGATCTAAATACAGCCAGTAATCGTCACCATATGCATCAATATCGCCAATTAAAATATGAATGGCTAACCAATCGATAAAGTTCTCTAGGTTAAACCTCTCTTCAAAACCCCGGGCAAATTCCGGTCCCGGCGGTGTGTTATACACCCATTGAGCCAGATCCGCCAGCCGTGACCATTCCGGCTTATTTCTATAGTCAAAATTCTCTTCTAAAAACTCTTCCTTATCTTCTATGGCATCAATATTAAAACCAAAAAGGGAGGCCCGATCAATCTCCGGCTTATGCCTATTATCTCTGAACTGGTCTCTTACCAATGTGCCGTCACCGTTTAAACCGGCATTTTTTAACAGGTCTGCATCCACCCGCTCGATTTGAATGTACAGCCCTTCAAAAATGTCATTAATGTACAGTTCAAAGTATTGTGCCCTGGGAGCCGGATGCCCCAGTTCTCTGAACATATCCATGGACAGCTTTTCACGCATCATGGAGGGATCTGTGTACATGGCATTTAAATTCATCCGGTTACTGCCATTGAGAAAATCCTGTCTCTCCTCAAAGCGAACGTTATAGGGTTTTTTGGGCAGCAGTCTGGTGGAACTGCCCCTAAACCTCACTCCCCTTAAATCCAGTTCCTCACCATCCGGAGAGGTTTTCGCATAGGCAGCAACCGGTTCATCGGAAAATACCTCCCGGGAATATAAGTGCTGCAAGTCATCGTCTTCAATATACAAATACAGTTTCTTGATATCAATGGCATCACCGGCGTAGGCGTGGTCCCCTTGCCCAACAGCCAGCCAACTAACTAAAAATAAACAACAAATAGCCACAGCCGTAATTGTTTTCTTCAAAACACTACACCCCTTCATTCAATTCTTCACCGGCGGTTTCTGCACTGTCATTAAAAAATAAAGCTTTGGGTTCAAAGCTTTATTTTTTACTTTATTAAGTTATTCTTCTTTTCTCTGCCTACCCACCATTAGGTACAGCAGCAAGGCCAACAGTGCCGGTATGGCGGAAATCATGTACATGGTGCCGTAACCCACCAGCTGAGACACAACGCCCCACAAGACCGCCCCCACGCCAATACCTAAGTCAAAGGCCGAAAAAAAGGTTCCATTGGCTGCACCCCGCCGATGGGGAGGCAGATTATAAACCGTCATGGCTTGCAGGCTGGGCTGGGCAAAGCCAAAGCCCAAGGCATAAAATACCGCAGCCGCTAAAAACATCCACAGCGGTTCAGCAATACCCAGTATCAGCATACCCACAGCTATTAGCAGGGTGCCTGGTATCACTACTATATCAAATCCCTTGCGATCTGCCAGCATGCCGGCCAGCGGCCGGGTTACTGCCAAAACCACTGCATACACCGTAAAGAATATTCCAATGTTAAGTATCCCCTTCTCTGCGGCATGAAGAGCTATAAAGGTTACTACAGCACCATAGGTGAGAGTTATAAAAAACAGCACCAAGGAAGGCCGAAAGGCCTGTGGTTCAAACATTGAAGCAAAACCCTTGGGAGCGGCTTCCTTGGGGTCTCTTTTTACTTCATTTTTAATACAGGTGCTCAGTGCCAGGGACAGAATGGCCAATGCGGCAGATGAAAAGAACAATACTGTAAAGTTGTATTGATATATTATATAGAGGCCCAGGGCCGGGGCCACCGCCATGGACAGTGTTGTGGCCAGCCCAAAATATCCCATACCCTCACCCAGTCGGGGCTTGGGTATAATATCCGAAGCCACCGTGCCTGTGGCGGTGTTGCTGGTGCCCCAACCGAGACCGTGCAAAAAGCGCAGCACCAGCAGCATTAATATGGAGCCGGCCCAGTTGTAGGCAAGGGTAATGATAATAAATACTACCAAGCCCGCAAACAAGAGGGGTTTTCTGCCGTGTGTGTCCAGAGACCGGCCAACAAAGGGTCTCACCACCACGGCGGCCACGGTGAAAATGCCCACCACCAAACCTACCATAGATTCCTGCCCACCCAAATGTGCCACAAACACCGGCAAGGTGGGCATCAACATTTGAAAACCTAAGAAAAGAGTCAAGTTAACTAAGCAAATTAAAATAAAGTCACGGGTCCACAGGGCAGATTTAGCAACAGGCTTCGTATCCAAAATATCCTCTCCTAGCTAAAAACATTCTAAAAACGGCTGGCATCACAGAAGGCTTGCCGGCACCGTCATACTGCAAAAAGGCGGACAAAAAGGGGTCCGCCATTGCAAAGGCTCTCTACTTCTTCTTTTTTAACACCTGCTTGGCCGCTGCAACAATATCCTTGGCTGTGAGCCCAAAATACTCCAGCAGCTCTGCCGGTTTGCCCGATTCACCGAACAGGTCCCTTACCCCCACCCGCTTGATGGGTACCGGATGGTGCTCGCTCACCGCCTCTGCCACTGCGCTTCCCAAACCGCCGATGATACTGTGCTCTTCGGCGGTGACAATGGCCCCGGTTTCCCAGGCCGCATCCACCACCTTGGCAATATCCAGCGGTTTAATGGTATGTATATTTAGCACCCGGGCATCGATGCCTTCTTTGGCCAACTGCTCCGCTGCCTCCAGGGCAACGGACACCATCATGCCGGTGGCAATAATGGTTAAATCCTTGCCGGGCCGCATTTGCACCGCCTCGCCGGGGTTAAACTGAAAATTGTCATCATGAATTGCCGGCACCCCGGAGCGCCCCAAACGAATGTAAACGGGGCCTTCAATTTCCACCGCTGCCCTAATAGCGGCATCGGTCTCCTTAGCGTCAGCGGGAACAAAAATTGTAAAGTTGGGCAGGGCCCGCATTATGGCAATATCTTCAATGGCCTGGTGGGAGCCGCCGTCCTCGCCCACTGTGATGCCGGCGTGGGTGGCAGCTATTTTTACATTGAGACGGGGGTAAGCCACGCTGTTGCGCACCTGATCATAGGCCCGCCCGGTGGCAAAGACCGCAAAGGTGCTGCAAAAGGGCACCTTGCCCGCCGCAGCCAAACCGGCAGCGGTGGCCATCATGTTGGCCTCGGCAATGCCCATGTTGAAAAACCGCTCGGGGTAGTGCCGGCCAAAATCATAGGTTTTAGTGGATTTAGAAAGGTCAGCATCCAATACCACAATATCTTTATTTTCCTTACCCAGGGCCAGCAGAGTTTCCCCATAGGCCTCCCGGGTAGCAATTTTTTTCGTCACTGGGGTTACCTCCTATATCTTGAATTCTCAGGTTTCAATGAATCGAACCCGCCTAGGGCACGATTCATCGCGTCCAATGGGACACTAGGCCAGTTCCTTTAAGGCCTCTTCCACCTGCTCCGGGCTGGGGGCTTTGCCGTGCCAACCCACCTGGTCTTCCATAAAAGAAACGCCCTTGCCCTTTACCGTTTTGGCCACAATGATGGTGGGCTTGCCGGCGGTCTTTTTCGCCTCTTCAATGGCATTTAATATTTGCTCCATGTTGTGGCCGTCAATTTCTATTACATGCCAGCCAAAGGCCCGCCATTTGTCTGCCACCGGCTCCGGAGACATTACTTCTTCAATGTTGCCGTCAATTTGCATTTTATTGTGATCCAAAAAGGCGGTAAGGTTGTCCAACTTATAGTGGGCCGCGGCCATGGCCGCCTCCCAAATTTGGCCTTCCTGTATTTCGCCGTCACCCAGTAACACATAGACCCGAAAATCCTTTTTATCCAATTTGCCGGCCAGGGCCATTCCGTTGGCCACAGACAGGCCTTGGCCCAATGAGCCGGTGGACATATCCACACCGGGCACCTTCCTCATATCCGGGTGGCCCTGCAGCTTGCTGCCCAGCTTGCGCAGCGTCTTTAGGTCTTCCACAGGAAAAAAACCCCGCTCTGCCAGGGCGGCATAAAGCACCGGAGCCCCGTGCCCCTTACTTAACACAAATCTGTCCCGGTCGGGGTTTTGCGGATCTTCCGGGTCCACCCTCATCACCTTAAAGTACAACGCAGCAACAAGGTCCGCTGCCGAGAGCGACCCCCCGGGGTGGCCCGAACCGGCTTCTCCCAGCATGGTAACAATATGCCGGCGTATTGCCTTTGCCTTATCCTCTAACTGCACCGTCATTTTTTTAACCTCCATCTACCTTTAGTATTTGGCAAATATTATTTTACCGTCATTTTACTAAATCCTTCACCGATTACTTCATGCACATCCGCTAATATCATAAAGGCCCGGTGATCGGCCCGATGAACAATTTCTTTAAATTTAGAAACCTCACTGCGGTGTACCACCGACAAGAGCACCTGGCGGTTACTGCCCATGAACATTCCCCTGGCCGGCCAGGCGGTGGCACCCCGGCCCATTTCTTTTAAAATGGTATCGGCCATGGCCTGCGGTTGATTGGTGATAATTATAAATGCTTTGGCATAAGAAAAACCCTCTTGCACCAGGTCTATCACCCGGGCCACAATAAAAAGCGTGATCAGGGCGTACAAGGGCAGCTCCCAAGATCGGAATGCAAGGCCGGCACTGAGCACCACCAGGGCATCCAACATAAAAACCAGCTGGCCAATATTACGGCCGGTATAGGAGCGCAAAATTGCCGCCGCCAAATCGGTGCCCCCGGTGGTGCCTTTATTGCGAAACACCAGACCTATTCCCAATCCCACCAGGAGGCCGCCATAAATGCTGGCCAAGAGCAAATTTTCAGTGGGCACCGGTAAAAAGGGGGCCGATGCGTCAACCAGCACTGCCAGCGCCACCGTTCCAAACAAGGTGCGATAACCGGTGTGCCTGCCCAGCCGAATGACACCAAAAATGAATAAGGGCAGGTTCATTGCCAGCATGGCTACACCAACCGGCGCCTTCACTAAATGATGCAGTATAATGGCAATGCCGCTTACGCCGCCCGATGCAATTTTATTGGGTACCAGAAATAAATTTAAGCCCAGCGTTAATATTATTACCCCGGTCAACACTCCTATGTAACCACTGATAGCCCTAAGCATTAGCCTTCACCTCGTACAGCTGCACTTAAGGCTATATATTTCCCAGATTCTGCCCACAAATTGCAAAATCCTTCTAAGTTAAAACAAAATTCGACTTAATCCAGTGCAAAGAAAAAAAGGCGGGCCCGCCGGCCCGCCACTGCTACTTTTCCTGGGCCCCTTTGGCCCTTTCCTTTAAAAAGGCGGTGATAAAAGGATCAATATAACCGTTCATCACCTGCTCCACATTGCCCGTTTCCACATTGGTACGGTGATCCTTTACCAGGCTGTAGGGGTGAAATACATAAGAACGGATTTGGCTGCCCCAGGCTATTTCCTGGTGGTCGTTTCTCATTTCAGCCAGCTGCTGTTCCCGCCTTTGCATTTCCAAATCCAGCAGCTTCGCCCTTAGCATTTTCATGGCCGCATTGCGGTTGGTCAGCTGTGAGCGCTCATTCTGACAACTAACCACAATGCCGGTGGGCAGGTGGGTGATGCGCACCGCAGAATCGGTCTTATTGACGTGCTGTCCGCCGGCACCCCCGGCACGGAAGGTGTCTATTTTTATTTCATCGTCTTTAATTTCAATATCCACATCATCATCGGCCTGGGGCATCACATCCACCGAGGCAAAGGAGGTGTGTCTCCGTCCGCCGGTATCAAAGGGGGAAATGCGCACCAAACGGTGCACACCCTTTTCCGAGCGCAAATAGCCAAAGGCATTGGGGCCGCTGATTTCCACCGTGGCGCTTTTCACCCCGGCCTCGTCTCCGGGCAGCAGGTCTAAAACGGTCACCCGGTAGTTGTGATTTTCCGCCCAGCGGGTATACATGCGCAGCAGCATTTCAACCCAGTCTTGGGCTTCGGTGCCCCCGGCCCCGGCGTGCAGGGCAATAATGGCATCACCCCGGTCGTAATCGCCGGACAGCAGCACCTCCAGCTCGGTCTTTTCCACCTCTTTTAACAGCCGGCTGTATTCCCGCCGGGCTTCCTTTACCACCTCGGCGTCGTCCTCTTCCTCACCCAGTTCCAGCAGCACAATTAAGTCATCGGCCTGCTGCTGCAAGTGCTTAAAGGAAGATAATTGGTCCTTTAAGTGGGACAGCTTTTGGCTTACCTTTTGGGCCTTGTCCTGGTCGTCCCAAAAACCGGGGGCCATCATTTGCTGCTCCAGTTTTTCTACTTGGGCAGCCTTGCCATCGATGTCAAAGGGAAACCCTCAAATCCGCAATGCGATTTTGTAAGGAATTAATATCACGTTTAAGTTCAGGGTACATTCATTTGATCCTCCAAATAATTCAAAGTAAATTAATCCTTGTTGGCACAGCACTTCTTATATTTCTTACCGCTGCCGCAGGGACAGGGTTCGTTTCTGCCCACCTTGGGCTCACGGCGCACCGGTCGGGCGGGGGCTTCTTCCTGGTACTTGTTTTCTACCGTTTTGCGCTGCTGCTGTTCCGGCTCCGGCCTTTTAACCACATCCACCCTAAAGATATAGCGCACCACGCCCTCTTGGATGCTGTCAACCATGTTTTGGAACATTTCATAGCCTTCAAACTTATACTCGGTGACGGGGTCACGCTGGCCGTAGCCCCTTAGGCCAATGCCCTCCCGCAGTTGATCCATGGCATCCAGGTGATCCATCCACTTTTCGTCCACCATGCGCAGCAATACCATCCGCTCAATTTCCCGCAGTGTTTCGGCACCCAGTTCCTCTTCCCGCTTTTCATAGGCTTCCAAGCTCTTTTGGGTCAACATATCCACCAGCTGCCGGCGCTCTATTTCCATGTCATCTATATCGCTTAACTTAATGTCATGGTTAGGCAGGTATAACTGGTCGGCGTGATTCAGCAGTCCTTCCCTATCCCACTCTTCGGGGTAAACCCCCTCGGGGCAGAAGGTATCCACCGAATTTTGTACCGTGCGGGCAATCATTTCTTTCACGTTTTCCTTCATGTTTTCCCCGGTGAGTACCCGGCGCCGCTGATCATACATTATCTCCCGCTGCTGGTTCATCACGTCGTCAAACTGAAGCACGTGTTTACGGATGCTAAAGTTACGGCTTTCCACCCGCTTTTGGGCAGTTTCTATGGACCTGCTCACCATATTGTGTTCAATGGGGGTGTCTTCCTCTAGGCCTAACTTCTCCATTAAACCGGCAATGTTGTCAGAGCCGAACAGTCTTAGCAGGTCATCTTCCAGGGATACATAAAACTGACTGGTGCCGGGGTCCCCTTGGCGTCCGGCACGGCCGCGCAGCTGGTTGTCAATGCGGCGGCTGTCGTGGCGCTCGGTGCCAATGACATATAGGCCGCCCAATTCAACAACCTTTTGATGTTCCTTGTCGGTTTGTTCCTTATATTTCTTAATGAGCTGCCGATACATTTCCCGGTGCTCCGGCTCCACCGTTAAATCTCCCGACTCAATATCTATACCATTTTTACGCATTTCTGCCTGGGCCAGAAACTCCGGGTTACCGCCTAAAATAATGTCGGTACCGCGGCCGGCCATGTTGGTGGCAATGGTCACCGCACCCAATCGGCCTGCCTGGGCCACAATTTCCGCTTCCTGGTCATGGTGTTTAGCATTTAGCACCTGGTGCTTAATGCCCCGTTTTTTCAGCATTTGCGACAGCAGCTCAGATACTTCAATGGATATGGTGCCCACCAGCACCGGCTGCCCGGTTTGGTGCCGCTCCGCTATTTTCTCAACCACCGCCCGGTACTTGGACTCTTGGCTTTTATACACCACATCGGGCAGGTCTTTTCTAATCATCGGCTTGTTAGTGGGGATAACCACCACATCCAGGCCGTAAATTTTGCGAAATTCCTCTTCCTCCGTTAACGCCGTACCGGTCATGCCGGCAATCTTCTTGTACATTCTAAAATAGTTTTGGAAGGTGATGGTGGCCAGGGTTTGGGATTCACGCTCAATTTTCACACCTTCCTTGGCCTCAATGGCCTGGTGTAAACCGTCGCTGTAGCGGCGGCCAAACATCAAACGGCCGGTGAACTCATCCACTATCACCACTTGGCCGTCCCTTATCACATAATCCCGGTCCCTCTTCATTAAGGCGTGGGCCTTTAGAGCCTGGTTCAAATGGTGGTTTAACTCCATATGCACATCATCATACAGGTTTTCCAGGCCCAGCATTTTTTCCACCTTGGTCACACCCTCTTCGGTGAGGACGACGGAATTGGCCTTTTCATCCACGCTGAAATCTGCATCCCTTTTCAGCTTGGGCACCAACTGGGCCATCCGATAGTAGAGGTCGGTGGGCTTGTCAGACTGGCCGGAAATAATTAAGGGTGTTCTGGCCTCGTCAATTAAAATACTGTCCACCTCGTCCACAATGGCATAATTTAGTTCCCGCTGCACCAATTGCTTGGGATGCAGCGCCATGTTATCCCTTAAATAATCAAAGCCAAACTCGTTGTTGGTGCCGTAAGTTATATCACAAAGGTAAGAGTTGCGCCGGGTATCCCAGTCCAAGCCGTGTACCACCAGGCCCACAGACAAGCCTAAGAAACGGTATATCTGCCCCATCCACTCACTGTCCCGGCGGGCCAGGTAATCGTTTACCGTCACCACATGCACACCCTTACCGCTAAGGGCGTTCAAGTAGACCGGCAGGGTTGCCACCAGCGTTTTACCTTCCCCGGTCTTCATCTCGGCAATGCGCCCCTGGTGCAACACCACACCGCCCATAATTTGCACATCGTAATGGCGCATGCCCAGCACCCGTTTCGATGCCTCCCGCACCACCGCAAAGGCCTCGGGCAAAATATCATCCAGGGTTTCCCCTGAGGCCAAGCGGTTTTTAAACTCCGCAGTTTTGGCCTGTAATTCAGGGTCAGATAATTTTTCTATCTTGGGCTCAAAGCTGTTTACATCCTCAACCACCCGGTCTAATTTTTTTACCTCCCGGGCGTTGTCGTCAAACAGCGATTTCAAAAATTTTAGCATTTTAAAGAAGTACACCTCGCATAAAAGAGGAACCTATGATAGGTTCCTCTTCCAGAATATCAAAAACTATTTTACCATTAACAGTAAATAACTGCAAGCTGCAGCTTTTATTTGAATTCCGGCTCTATTAAGCCGTAGTTGCCATCCTTACGCAGGTAGACCACATTTACCTGCTCGGTTTCTGCGTTAGAAAAAACAAAGAAGCTGTGGCCCAAAAGGTTCATCTGCATAATAGCTTCATCAACGGGCATAGGCTTGATGGCAAAGCGCTTGGTCTTAACCACCTTGGGGCCGTCCTCTGCGGGTTCACCGGCCGGCGCTTTTACCACCTTGTCGCCGCCATTGCGCCCCCGTTTTCCTAACTTGCCCTTGTACTTTTCAATTTGCTTTTCCAGCTTTTCCAGTACCAGGTCGGTGGAAGCATACATATCTCCCGTTGCTTCCTCACCCCTTAAAATCATACCCTGGATTGGTATAGTAACCTCCACCTTATGATTTTCTTTTTCCACTACCAGCTTTACTTGGGCTTCTTCAACACCTTCTAAAAACTTTTCCAATTTGCCAATGCGTTTTTCCACATACTCACGCAGTGCCGGTGTTACCTCAATGTTTTTGCCGCGTACATTTACCTTCATTAAACCAACTCCCTTCGCCAGAGTGTAATTATATTATTCCCGGATTAGGGTAAATATCCTTCTCTTTCCAGTGAAAAATTTAAAGGGCGCAAGATTTGCACCCTTTTATCTACTTTCTTACCGGCTTTTATATTTTTACCACATTAGCAGCCTGTGGGCCACGGGCACCCTCAACAATTTCAAACTCAACCTCTTGGCCTTCAGTTAGGCTCTTAAAGCCTTCTTCTTGGATTGCGGAGAAGTGTACAAAAACATCGCCGCCGTCTTCCCGCTCGATAAAACCATAACCCTTCTCCGAATTAAACCATTTAACCTTACCTAACACTAAACATTCCTCCTAAAAATGTAAAACTTGGGCGCCGGCCCAGATATGTCATTTTAACACGGTAATAAAGTAATGTCAACATTCACCATGGGCAGAAAACCCAGTGGTTTTTGTCGAAAAATTTTTTTGCTAAATAACAGTTGTGGGTTTAAACCTGTGGATAATGTGTATAAGTCTGTTAATAACTTTAATAATCAAGGGTTTCAGTGTGGGTAATTTTATCCCCGCAATCACAATTTGTCACCTCGTGAAATTAGTTGGCATGGTTTTTGTCGCTAATCCGTAGTTTTTTGGAAGATTTTGGTGTGGCAGCTAAGGTTAGTACCAGCACCTTTTTGGCACCGCCCTGTCGCAAGACCG
This sequence comes from Desulfofalx alkaliphila DSM 12257, assembly GCF_000711975.1. Taxonomy (NCBI): domain Bacteria; kingdom Bacillati; phylum Bacillota; class Clostridia; order Eubacteriales; family Peptococcaceae; genus Desulfofalx; species Desulfofalx alkaliphila. The sequence continues at coordinate 22,418 of NZ_JONT01000003.1, forward strand.
CAGCCGCTGCAGAAGCTGTGCTCCCTGTGGTTATAATATCGTCAATTAACAGCACCGTCTTTCCCCACAGGCTAGGGTTATTTTGTAAAACAAAGGCACCGCGCAAATTTTGCTCCCTTTCTGACCGCCTTAAAACCGTTTGCGGTACTGTATCCGCAGTTTTTTTCAGCACCTCTTCCACCCCTATGCCCAGCTCCGCCGACACCGACCGGGCCAGCAGCAGTGCCTGGTTGTACCCCCGCCGCCGCAGCCTGGCAGGGGTCATGGGCACCGGCACCACTAGACCGGCCTGCCGGTAAGTGGGGTGCTTCATCACCCGCCGGGCCATCAGGGCGCCCAAGGGCAGGGCCAAGCGCCGGCGGCCCCCGTATTTAAACCGGTGCACCCCTTCCCTAAGGGGGCCGCTGTAGGGCCCCACCGACCGGGCCAGCTCAAAGGGCCAGTCCCGCTCCATACAGTCGCCGCAGAGGGCCTCCCCGGCCACCGGCCGCCCACAGCGGCAGCAGTATTTCCCCTTTTGCTGCAGGGCAAGCCAGGCCTCACAGGCAGGGCAAACTTTTTCCCCCGGAGAAAAACCGCCGCACAGGGGGCACTCCTGGGGCGGCGGGAAGATTAAGTTGAGAAAGGCTTCCAGGTACTGCTTCACGGCAAAAACCCCTTTGGGGAATTTTAGAAGGCTGCCCACTTCTATTTATTGGGCCCAAAAAACAACTTTAACCTGTTTGACAAGATGGCGTTGGTTACCGCCACGGCGGCTTGTCCGGCCATGATGGTCAAGGTATGCAAATGGTGGCGGTCAAAGCTTTTGGGCCGCCTGCTGCCCAAGACAATTACCCCCACCACCCCGCTGGACGAAACCAGCGGCACCGCCAGCAGCGAGCGCATTACCCGGGTTAAACCCGGCTCCTGGCGCAGGTGCGGCTGCTGCCGGGTATCCTCCACCAGCACCGGCCGGGCATTTTCAATCACCCTGCCCACAAAGCCTTCACCGGGATATACCGGCATCTGGCCTATCTCATTGGCATAGGGGCTTTTTATCACCACCGGCTGATAATAACCCCTGTTTTGACGCAATAGATAAAAGACCCCGGTATGATAATCCACTATGCGCCGGGATTCCCTTAAAATAATATCCATCAGCTCATCGGGATCAGAGCCGGCAAGCCGGCTGGACACATGTTGCAGCACCTTCAATTCCCTGGTGGCAAATTCCAAATCAATATAAAGCCTTAGTATAAATTGACCGGCAATTACCGGTATAAACAAGAGCACCGAACCGATAAAGCCCGTTTCAGCATATAAAAGCACCATTAAGAGCCCCACCGGAATGGTAAAAAAATAAGTGTAGGCATCCCAGCGCAGGGCATCAACCCAGCTAATCAGCGGGTAAGAACTGCGCTTGGGCAAGTGATATAAGTAAACCAGCAAATGATTAATAACATAGTAAGCAAGAATAAAAACAGCCAGCGGTATAATGTTGCCTGCATCCAAGCGGTCGGCTGCCGCCCCGCCCACAAGCTTATATAAATATAAGGCGCCGAAAACGGCCAAGACATATTGGGCAGCGTTAAAAAGCGTGGTGCGAATGGGGTTGCCCCGGTTGGCAATGCCGCCCCCTATTAATGCCGACAGCCCCACCACATAGGCCGCCGCCGAACCGCCATAGATGATAAAAACAGCCAGCACCACGGCAAATCCGCCGGAAACAAAGCCGTGGGCAAAGGAGACCGCCAGCCATTCGGCCACCATGACCAGGGCCACCATGACCAGCAATTCGAGGCCCAGGTCAACATTTAATTGGGGGAACAGATGCACCAGCACAAATATTCCCCCAAATATAACCAGCCAAGTATATAAAATGTATAATAAGCTACGCCAGCGCAACAGCCTTTCGCCCCTTTTGCATTTGGTATACTTTATTCATGATTATTCTTCGACATGGCCCAGGGTTTTTCCTTTATCTGGTTGTTGAAATCTGACTAAATAAGGGTGCTTTTATTAACTTACTGCCGGTCAGTCCCCGGGCGTCGAAAATAACCCCTTGGTAGGAAGGCTCATTCTTAACTTGAAAACCACAGCGGTAAGCCAGTCTGGCCAGCACCTGGGCAGTTTCATCCCTGCTGCCGGTATCCACCAGCACCAGCTCCACACCGGGATTAGCGGCGGCCGCTGTGCGCACAAAACCCTCCACCCAGTCGGCCTGATCCTGCACCAGCACCTCAACCGGCCCGGCTGTCCTAACAAAATAAAAGTGCACCGCCACCACCCATAACAACCAGCACAAAAAGGCACCGCCAATAACATAAGCCCACATAGTCAGTCACCCCCGTAATGCAGAATATGTTCAAGGGCAACCATATGTGAGCATTTTGGCAACATGGGCAACATTTGAGGGCGGGATGAATTTACCCTCGATCAACTGCGGCCTCTGGATAATTTTTGTAGGGGTTCCATTTATCGAACCCATGCAATAAAAATGCGGCAATGGGGGCTTGTCCCCTTGCCGCATCAATAATTCTTTTCTACAGCACCTCAGCCCGCAGGGCCTTTGCCTTATCGGTGCGCTCCCAGGGCAGATTTAAGTCATCCCTGCCAAAATGGCCGTAGGCCGCCACCTGACGGTAAATTGGCCGGCGCAGATCCAAGTCCCTGATGATGGCCGCCGGGCGCAAATCAAAGTGCTTTTGCACCAGTTCCACCAGCCGCTGTTCACTTACCTTGCCGGTGCCAAAGGTATCCACCATAATAGATACCGGCTTTGCCACGCCGATGGCATAGGCCAGCTGAATTTCACATTTATCTGCCAGGCCGGCAGCCACAATGTTTTTCGCCACATAGCGGGCAGCATAGGTTGCCGAGCGGTCTACCTTGGTGGGGTCTTTGCCGGAGAAAGCACCACCGCCGTGGCGGGCGTAACCGCCGTATGTATCCACAATAATTTTCCGGCCTGTCAGTCCGGCATCCCCATGGGGGCCACCCACCACAAACTTGCCGGTGGGGTTGATTAAATAGCGCACCTTGTCGTCCACCAGTTCCTTTGGCAGCACCGGCAGAATCACCTTATTGATTAGGTCTTCCCTGATGGTTTGTTGGTCAACATCGGGATGGTGCTGGCTGGAAACCACCACAGTGTTTACCCTTACCGGTTTGCCGTCATCATACTCCACAGTAACCTGGGTTTTTCCGTCGGGCCGCAGGTAATCCACTTCCCCGCTTTTACGCACCTCGGCCAGGCGGCGGGACATCTTGTGGGCCAGCGAAATGGCCATGGGCATCATTTCCGGGGTTTCGTTGGTGGCAAAACCAAACATCATCCCCTGGTCGCCGGCACCGATTCTGTTTAACTCCTCCTCGGCGGCTTCATCCCGCACCTCCAAGGCACGGTTTACACCCAGGGCAATATCCGGAGACTGCTCATCAATGGCAGTGAGCACCGCACAGGTGTCACCGTCAAAACCAAACTTGGCCCGGGTATAACCAATCTCCAGCAGTGTGTTTCTTACCACCTTGGGGATGTCCACATAGCAGTCGGTAGTAATCTCCCCACCCACCACCACCAGGCCGGTGGTGACAAAGGTTTCACAGGCAACCCTGGCCTGGGGGTCTTTGGCTAAAATATTATCCAGGATGGCATCTGATATCTGGTCGGCCACCTTATCGGGGTGGCCCTCGGTAACTGATTCAGATGTAAACAGTGTCTTTGCCAATTTTGCGCCCTCCTTATACTCTGGTTAAAATCACTTGTCTATGTAATAATTAAAGCCTCTCCAATGAGAGGCTTTATATTACACCGCTTCTCATCTTTCGCAGGTCTCTGTGCTGCGCTGGAATTGGCACCTTTGAAATTCAGGTTGCCGGGTTTCATTGGGCCAGTCCCTCCACCTCTCTTGATGAGATATTATGTTTTATATTCGTTAAATATATTAGCAGAAGACACCAACAATGTCAAAAACATTTTTTATTGGGTACCTATGGCGCAAATTCTGCTCTTAATTTTTTGCCCATCCTTTGATACAAAACACCCGTCAAGGCCAGCAAGACCCCTGATACCAGCAAAATATAGCTGATAGGTACCATATCCGCCAGGGGACCGAAGAATAAAATGGCTACCGGCATGGCGGAGCCGGTAACAATGTGAACGAGAGAGAAGACCCGCCCCATCATGGCCGCCTCTACCCTTTCCTGAATCATCACCGTCAGTACGGTGGCCACCGTGGGCATGAAAAAACCCGCTGTTCCCATCACCATTAAATAAAAAGCAAAGTTGCCGGCCAGTCCTAACAGGGCAAATAAAATACCAAAGGCCATTAGACCAAGGGCTAGGGTTCGGATTTTATCCTTAAATTCCCCTTTGACGGAGACAAAAACCCCTCCAATTAAAGTACCCAAAGTCCAGGCTATTTCATTGGCTGTCAGCCGCCACACATCGCTGCCAAAGGTCCGTTCCACAAATAAAGGTGTTAAGACTGCCGCCGGAGTGATCAGGAAGAAAGAAACCCCAAAACAAATTAATATGGATTTCAAAAGCCTGTCGCTAAAAGTATAGGCAATACCCTGCTTCAGCTCCGTAAAGACAGAAGCGGTTTCCCCTTCCGTCCCTACCTTTTCTACCCGGATAAAACTTAACACCGAGATGGCCAAGGAAGCGGTAACCACATCCACCATAAAGGCCCAAACAATACCCAGGGAACCCAGCACCACTCCTCCCACCGCCGGGGACAGCAGCAGCAATACCGAATTCAAGGTTTGATTAACACCTTGTACCTTGGTCAGCTTGTCCACCGGCACAAGCTGAGGAAACAAGGCACTGACGGCAGGAGCCTGAACCCCCGCCGCAATTGAGCGAACAAAAGAAACAGCCAAAAGCATTTCCAGCCTTTGATAGCCCGCCCAAAATGCAATGGCTAAGCCCAAGGTAGCTAAGGCGATAAAACCGTCAGACAGCATGATCAGGTATTTTCGATTGTGCCGATCCGCCCAGACTCCTCCCCATAGGGATACCAGCACCTGAGGCAGCAAGGCACTGATGGTGAAAAGCATGACCCAGGTGCCTGAGGAGGTCTCTAAGGTAATGTGCCAAATGATGGCAAAACTCACCACAGAAGAGCCAAAAAGGGATATATTCTGGCTTGCGAGAAATAAGATAATCTGTCTCAACCAATTTTTATTACTGCCGCTGAATGAATTTGCTTCCATTAATTGCTACCCTCTGCTAAGCCCGATTTTTATAGTAGGGGCCTGATTTATCACGCCCACTCTTTTTTTATCTGCCCAAGGAATCAATTTCCACCAACACGGTATCCAGGCCAAATTTCACAATCCGTTCCCAGGGAATTACCAGCTCACGGCCAGAGCGAAAAAGACCTATCTTGCGGGAAGGTTCCACCACAATGGCCGTTATCCTGCCGGTTTTATTATCAAAGTGCATGTCAATTACAGCACCCATTTTGGCCCCGTCAGTAATATTTATTATATCCTGTTTTGCCAGTTGAGTAGCCTTGTGCAACATTTTGCTGTCACCCCCCTTAACCCAGAATATGTCGGCAAGGGGTAAAGGGTTACAACAAATTAAGCATCCTCTGCAGCACCGCCGCCGCCTCCGCCCTGGTGGTGGTACCCTGGGGTGCAAAGCGGTGTTCCGAGCGGCCCTTAATGACGTCGTACCTAACCATCAGGGATACCGAGGTTTTGGCCCAGGGGCTGATGTCTGCCCGGTCATAGTAAATATCAAGGGTTGTATCTTCCGATGAATAGGGAATATAACCGGCACCGATGGCCCGGGTAAGCATCACCGCCATTTGCTCCCTGGTGATGGGGTCGCCGGGGCCAAAAAGGTGTTCAGAATAACCTGCCACCAGCCCGGCATTAACCGCCGCTCCCACGGCGCCCCGGTACCAGGCATGCTGCGGAACATCGTAATATTTGGCATCATCCGGTGATTCAACTAAGTTAAGGGCCCGCACCAACATGGAGGCAAACTGGGCCCTGGTGACATCTTGATCGGGCTGAAAGCTTCCGTCGGGAAAACCCCCCACTAAATTGCGCCGGGACATATCTGCTATTACCTTTTCCGCCCAATGGTTTAAGGTGTCATTATATGCCGCCGGTTCCGCCGTGGCTAACCGATTAATTAATGCGGCATAACCTAAATCATAAACGGCATCCAGCCTGGGCTCCGCCCTGCCCTGGCCCTGGGGTAAGTAATAAACTTTGGTTCCGGCGGCTAAGCCCACCGCCCGGGTGTTTGGCACATCACTGTTATTTATCAGCCTTAGGCTGCCGGCCGCCACCGAGTCAATTTTCAAACTGCCCCCGTCGGCCCTTTCAATGCGCTGGCTTCCTTGATCATACCTCACAGTGCCCCTTAAGGGCACTTCCCCATAGATGATGGCAAAGGGCTGCTCTTCACTTTCTACCCTGCTGCCATTTACCTCAATGGCATAGACACCCTCTTGGGGATTGTTTATTGTAACAACCTCCACATTGTTTTTTCTGTCCCCGCCCAGGGCTTGGTTGCCCCAAAAGACTCTGCCGTCCGGAGCGGTCACCTTTAGGTCCAGGTCATTGACCAAGGGGCTGTCTGTACCGGCCTGGCCGGGGGCATCGGTCCATACCAGGCTTATGCGCACCGGCGCCTTGCCGGTGGCAGCAAAACTATAATTATAGATTTCATTGTCTCTCATATTAACCCTGTCCCGGTATGAGGTCAGTTCATCCTCCAATGCCATCAGCGTAGCCTGCAGGTCAATCATACCAAAGCCCTGGGCTTCCCGGGGTTCACCGGGCAGCTGCTGGGCACCGTGAATAAGGGCCGCCTTTATTAATGCCGCTGTGGGTTGTATTCCTTTAATATCGGTAAAATATTGGCGGGTTAAGGCCGCCCCGCCCGAGGCCAATGCGTTGGCCATGCTTGTACCCGATAAATAGGCGTATGAAGCCACTTCCTCTCCACTGCTGTTCAGTTCCCGCACCCCTGAAAGTATCCAGGTGCCAGGCGCCACCAAATCCGGTTTTATTCTGGCGTCACGGGTACCCCTGCTGCTAAAGGCAGCCACCTGGTAGGGGTTGTCTGAGTGGCCGTCAATACCCCTGGGGCTCTCGGTGGCCCCAACGGTAATAAGGTTTTTGGCTGAACCCGGTGAGGTAACATGCCTTGCCTGGCCTTCCCCTTGGTTGCCGGCAGACTTCAGCACCACCATATCCGGGTGTTCCCAAACAAACTTGTCCAGCGACACGGCATTATGATCATAGCTGCCGCCGTTTTCCCTAATACCCCAACTGTTTGAGTGAATGCGCACCCCGGCCTTGTAGGCATCCGCCAGCAGCTCGTAAATGGGGGGCAGTTTTAAACTGTTGCTGGCCTGGTCATAGGTGGCCTGAAAATACAGCTTGGCATCATAGGCAATACCCTTTAACCGGCCACCGGATTTTTCACCGCTGCCCACTATGGAGGTTGCTATATGGGTGCCGTGGCCAAAGGGGTCTTCCCAGCCCTCACCGCTGTAATCCCTTACCCCTATCACCCGGTCATTGAGGTCAAGGTGCAGGCTTTCAATGTCACCGGTGTCTAAGCCGGTATCCGCCACCCCAATAATTTGCCCCTGGCCTGTCAAGCCCAGGCCGTTGGGGGCAAATTCCGGATTGTACCATATTAAAGGCACCCCCATGGTAACGGCGGAAACATCATTTTCAATATCAGCATCGGCAATATGTATATCACCGGCCCAGGAGGCATTAAATGTCACAGCAGTTAGCACAGCAGCTAAAAAAATCATCCACAGACTTTTTTTATAAGATAAATTCATTATCAGGTAAGCTCCTAAACTTATAATATAGAATATTGCACAGATAATAACTGGTTTCTACACAGTAAAAACTATTCCTTTAGTTATTTAACTAAATTCAATTGGCAATTGTAGCATCTTCTATTAAATTTATGTATTAAAGGGGGAATTTGTCTCAGGGGCGGCTGCCAAGGCACAGTATGTCATATATAAGACGGGCCAACACACCCTTTCGTTTCACCTTTTTTGTATTTTAATTAAAAGACCGAGGGGTGGGCCAACATTGCCCACCCCTTACATATTACAAACCCAAGGTTTCCTTTAATTCCTGTTGAATTTCTTCCACCCGCTCTATGCTTTGGGCTTCGGCGTAAATTCTAAATAGGGGCTCGGTGCCTGAGGGGCGGATCAATACCCAGCTGCCGTCAGCCAACAATAATTTGGTGCCGTCAATGGTTATCCGGCCTACTACCTGCTGCCCGGCCACCCTTTCGGGCTCAAGGGTCTTTAATTGCTGCAGCACCCGGATTTTATCCTCCGGGGTGGTGTGAATATCCAAGCGCCTGCTGTACAGTTGGCCAAATTTATCGGCCACCTCCTGCATCAGCCGGGTTAAACTCTTTTTATGGTAGGCCATCATTTCCGCCGCCAAGAGGCCGGCCAATATACCGTCTTTCTCCGGGATATGACCTATTATTGATAGGCCGCCGCTTTCTTCCCCGCCCATGATGGCACCCTTTTCATGTAAGCACTGCCCAATATACTTAAAGCCCACCGGGGTTTCTTCCACCTGCTGGCCGTAGTGGCCGGCAATTCTGTCAAGCAGGTGGGTGGTGGCCACCGTCCGGGCAGCCTTGCCCCTTATGCCCTTAACTTCCATCATGTGATAATAAAGCATGGGCAAAAACTGATTGGGGGTGATGTATTGGCCGTTGCTGTCAATAATGCCAAAGCGGTCGGCGTCTCCGTCCAAAGCCAGCCCCAGGTGGGCCCCGGTATCCTTTAGCAATTGCTGCAGTTTTCCCAGCGAATGGCCGGTGGGCTCAGGCATGCCGCCGCCAAAGAGGGGATCCCGGTGGTTGTTAATGGTCTCTACCTGGGCCCCGGCCCTTTGCAGTATCGTATCCAGGTAGCCTATGCCGGCACCGTACATTGGATCCACCACTATTTTCATCCCCGATTTACCAATGACCTCTAAGTCGATTATTTCTGCCAGGTGCTCCATGTACTGCCCCACGGGGTCTATTTCATAGCATTGGACACAGAAGTCCGGCTGGTGTTCCTTTTCTATCAGGTGGCCGTAACGGCCCTCTGCTTCCTCTGTAATCCCCAAGTTGTAAACGCCCTGGTGTCTTTTTATGTTTTCTTCTATTTGCTTTGTAACATGGGGCAGGGCCGGCCCGGCATGCTCGGGAATGAACTTGTATCCGTTGTACTCCGGCGGGTTATGGCTGGCGGTAAGCATCACCGCCCCGGCAGCATTTTGCATTTTAATGGCAAAGGCAGTGACGGGGGTAGGGGCCGGTTTTTTAATTATAAACACCCGTATGCCTTTTTTCAGCATTTCTTCGGCCACCTCTTCGGCGAACCGGTCAGATAAAAAGCGGTTGTCGTAGCCAATTACCACTCCCCGCTCTTTTAAGCCCTTATCTATAATGTAGTCGGCCACAGCTCGGGTAACCAATCTGACGTTTTCAAATATAAAGTCGTCAGCTATGATTCCCCGCCAACCGTCAGTGCCAAAGGCAATTTTTATAGACAAATTCAATGCCTCCATTCTGTTATTTTTCCTTATCGGTAATATCCTGCACATGTCCCAATTCTCTTTTCAACTGATCCCGGTATTTATCCACATACAGGTTGCCCGATGTATCTAGGCCCGCAAAGGCCACCTCCTTGGGGCTGTCTATACCCTTTTTCTTTAACTCCGAGAGCAGCCAATCAAGGGATAAGTTGTTTTGCTCCAGATTCTGATAAATTACTTGCCCGTCCATAATCATCTCGGTAAGCAGCCCTTGGTATTGGGTTGAAAGGTTTATATCCCTTGGGGTCAAGGGCTGTTTGTCGCTTTTTAACAGTACGCTCAGTTCCCCATTGGGCTCGGCAATTGCAAATTCAACGTCTGAAATGTTAAATACATTTTTTTCCCGCAGCTGCATTAGCAAATTGTCAATGCTGTAGCGTTCTGTCTTTATGTTTTTTTCCATTATTTTACCGTTATGTATAACCACCACCGGTTCGCCCTCAATTATTTTACGCGCTGCCCTGGATTTTAATGCCGTGTAATTGGTCACCATGGTTAGACCGGCAATAATAACGATACCAATTATGTAGTAAATAACGTTTTCCTTATGATCGGTGGCCATGTTGGCACCTATGGAGCCAATAACTATGGCGTTTACAAAATCACTGACCGTCAGCTGGCCCACCTGCTGTTTGCCCACTAATCTGGTAAGAATCAATATGGCAGTAAAGGCTAAAAGGGAGCGCAGTGCTATGTCAATATGGGGGTTCAAGGTTTTTCCTCCTGCATATATTAGATACAAAGCATATTTTTCCTGCAACTCAGGTAAATTATGCATTCCCTGCCAAAGAAGTTTATCTATGTAACTAATTGGCAACAATATGGGTAAAGTAAAATTTTGGGAGGATAAAATGGCTAAGATAAAAGTGGTAAAAGTTGACCAGAACAAAAAGCTGTTTACAAACTACTTAAAATGGCTGCAGGCTAAAAAGAAAAAAATGACCGCCAAAGCGGCCGGTCATAAACAATAGTTTTTTAAACCCTGCTCTATACTCCACACCGGTTCCCATCCCAAAGCCACCTGGGTTTCCCAACTGCTTAAATAACTGTGCCTTATGTCCCCCTTGCGGGGCGGGGCATATTGGGGCCGGCCCCGGTAGCCGGTAATTTTTTTTAACAGTGCAAAAAGTTGATTTATCGAAGTGGCTTTTCCGGTGCCCACATTTAATATTTGCCTGTTGCCCCGGGTTAATGCCGCCACATTGGCCGCTGCCACATCCCTTACATGTATAAAATCCCTGGTCTGCAGGCCGTCGCCAAAAATAAGGGGGGTAAGCCCCCGGCGCATTTGATTTAAAAAAAGGGCCACCACCCCGCCCTCTCCCGTTACAGGCTGACGGGGGCCGTAAACGTTGGCATAGCGCAGCACGGTGTACTGCAAGCCGCACAGCATGCAGTAGGCCTCCAGGTATAATTCGCCGCATCGTTTTGATACACCATAGCCGCACATGGGCTTTAAGGGATGCCTTACATCCACAGGCAGGTATTGCGGTTCCCCATACACCGCGGCAGAGGATGCGTGCACCACCTTGCGCACCCCTGCCAGGCGACAGGCTTCTAACAGGTTTACCATGCCCTCTATGTTTACCCTCACATCATGTACCGGATCCTCCAGGGACCGCTGCACACTGACCTGGGCTGCCTGGTGAACAACCGCCTCAGGCCGAAACTTATCCACCACAGCGGCCAGTTTGCGGTGGCAGATATCCAGCTTAATAAACCGGGCCTTGGCGTTTAAATTGGCTTCACTGCCGGTTTCAAGGTTGTCAACAATTAAAACAGAATGGCCTTGTTCAATTAGCAGATCAACAATGTGTGAACCAATAAAGCCTGCCCCACCGGTAACCAATACCCGCATCGGTACATACCCCCGATTAATATCTTATATAATCATGGGTATGCACAGAGGGAACAAGCTACCACAAGAATTTTATAACAGTTCTTTTAGGTACTCCTTAAATTCTGCCCCCAAGTCTTCCCTTTCCAGGGCAAACTCCACGGTGGCCTTTAAATAGCCCAGCTTATCGCCCACATCGTAGCGTTTGCCTTCAAAGGCCAAGCCGTAAATGGCTTCACAGCTGACCAGGGACCTTAGGGCGTCGGTAAGTTGAATTTCTCCGCCGGCACCGGGTTTTGTTTTTGCCAAAAAGTCAAAAATTCTGAGGCTGATTATGTAACGGCCCATCACCGCCAAGTTTGAGGGGGCCTCTTCCACCTTGGGTTTCTCCACTAAATCATGCACCCGGTAAATCTTGTCTTCCAGCTGACTGGCCTTTAATATGCCATATTTGTAGGTATCCTCCGGGGGCACCTCCTGCACCGCCAGCACACTGTAGCGGTATTCCTCATAAACTTCTATCATTTGCTTTAAACAGGGCTTTTCACTGCGCACCACGTCATCCCCAAGCAGCACTGCAAAGGGCTCATCCCCAATGAACTTGCGGGCGCAGTAAATGGCATGGCCCAAACCAAGGGGCTCCTTTTGGCGCACATAGTGAATATCAACCATGGTGCCGATATCCTGCACCAGCTTTAATAAATCATCCTTGCCCCTTTCGGATAGGATCATTTCCAGTTCCAGCGATTTGTCAAAGTGATCTTCAATGGCCCGCTTGTTGCGGCCGGTGATAATTAAAATATCTTCAATGCCCGAAGCCACCGCTTCTTCCACAATAAATTGAATGGTGGGTTTATCTACTATGGGCAGCATTTCTTTGGGCTGGGATTTAGTGGCCGGCAGAAAGCGTACTCCCAAACCCGCAGCCGGTATTATGGCCTTGCGAATAGGTTTCAACATTGTATACTCCTCCAAAGACTAATAAGTACTTAAAGGGCTCGACTAATCGAGCCCTTTGGTGTTAACAAGAATACTTCAATTTTAACCGCGTCTAATGGTGTTAGCTTGAAACAGACGCCTTGCGTCCGATAATGCCAATTTTATTAGCACCGATAATAACCACTATTGACATAAGCCCCAGCAGCAGCATGGCCTGGTTGGTGGACACAACGTTGAGCATAAAGGCGCTGCCCCCCAAGAGGGCGCTGATAGCATAAATGGCCAAGACCGTCTGCCGGTGGGACAGACCCATGGACATTAAGCAGTGGTGTAGGTGCTCCTTGTCAGGTTGAAAAATAGGTCTTTTCTTCACCCGGCGGCGTACTATGGCAAAAAAGGTGTCCAGCAGCGGTATGCCCAGTATTACAATGGGTATAAACACCGATATTGCCGCAGCACTTTTGGTTAAACCCATCACCGCCAGCACGGCCAAGCAGTAACCCAGAAACATGGAGCCGGTATCACCTAAAAAGATTTTTGCCGGGTAAAAATTATAACGCAAAAAGCCCAGAACGGCACCAACTAAAATAAGTGCCAGCATGGCCACCTCTGCCATGGTCGAAAAGGCAAAACCTTCGTAAAAGCCTTGGTACCATGTCACCGCAGCAATGGTAAGGGCGGCAATCATGGACACGCCCCCGGCCAATCCGTCTAAACCGTCTATCAGGTTAACTGCATTGGTCACCGATATAATCCAAAACACCGTCAAGGGTACGGCAAAGATGCCCAGGGCAAATATGCCGCCAGTTAACGGGTTAGTTATAAAATCAACCTGGATGCCAAAGGGCACCACCGCCAGGGCCGCCAAAATCTGTCCGCCCAATTTCACCTTGGCCGGCAAACTTTTAATATCATCCACTATGCCCAGCAGCACTATCAAGAGGCCGCCAAACAACAAACCCGCCAACGGCAGGCTAAAGGGCAGAACCACCAGCGCCGCCACAGCAAAACTAATATACACTGCCAAGCCACCCATTCGGGGCATCAAACACTTATGCACTTTGCGCTCATCCGGTCTGTCAATTGCTTTTACTTTTATCGCCAGGTGCTTTACCCAGGGGGTAAGTATCAGCGACAGTACCACTGCCAGCACCAATCCGGCGAGGGCTTTAGTTAGCAACTTAATCCCCCCAAACAACATCTCTAAATGCAATTTTGCACAATCATAATAATTTTACTGCAAAATAGTTAAGCTGACAAAGGTTATTTTCTTACATTTGTTAATCAGTTGCTAAGGGACAAGCTGTAATTTGTTGAAAAACGCTGTATTTCTTAGATTTGCGAAGATCAACAAGGGGCTGTCCGCCATTTTTCGGGTTCCATAAATCGAACCCCTACATAAACCACCCTTAATCGTAGGGGCGTGATTCATAACACCCTAAACCGGCAATTCCGCCGCCGTTAATTGTAGGGGCGCGATTCATGGCGCCCTCCTATTTTTATTCTCCAATGGCAAACATTAATTCCGCTTCGGCGGCAACCTGCCCCTCTACCCTTGCCTTTGCCTGGCCCTTGCCAATTTTGCCCCGCAGTTTAATTATTTCCACCTCAATGTTTAATTGGTCCCCGGGCACCACCTGGCGGCGGAAGCGAACCTTATCTATGCCGGCAAAAAAGGCAATCTTCCCCTTATATTCCGGCATGCTTAAAAGGGCCACCGCACCCACCTGGGCCATGGCCTCAACAATTAGCACCCCGGGCATCACCGGGTACCGGGGAAAGTGGCCCTGGAAAAAAGGTTCGTTGACGGTCACATTTTTAATGCCCACCGCACGTTTGCCTTCTTCAATTTCCAGGATTTTATCCACCAGTAAAAAGGGGTAGCGATGGGGTAGAATTTCCTTAATTTGATTAATATCTAACAAGCCGGTAACCTCCCTCCTGGGTTCGATAAATCGAACCCCTACAGAAATCATCAATAATCGCAAGGGCCAGGATTCACCACGACCACCATGTGGTGGCGTGATTTATCACGCCCTGTACTATTATCCCCACTTATTTCCTAGGGCAACCATTGGGGGTCTTCTGAAACCCCGTCGGCCCCTTCATCTGCCGGCCCTTCCTGGCTCTCTTGCCCTTTGGCTTCTTCCTTTACTTCCTCAGGGGGTTTTTTATCCCTATCATATTTTACTTCCAGCAAGTCTTCACCGATTTCAAACACCCTGCCGGCCTGGCTGGTGAGGGTCATGGTCAATAACAAATTCCCGTCCTCCAGGTACTGGCCATACCAGATATTCATTACCGGCAGGTTTTTAATGGCCTGCTGCCAGCCATAGGTGCGTACCGCCTGGCCCGATTCATCCACCACTATCACCCGGTCTGTTCTTCTGTCCACAATGACGGTGCTGCCGTCGCTCAGCCGGGTGGCGGACTGGGGTTTTTTCATGCCAATTTTAGCACCGTCCCCTTTGTCACCCCGGTACTCCCATACCACACTGCCGCCGGGGTTAACTTCAAATACCCGGCCCACCTTGATACCTTGGTCTACAATTAAGGTGTTGCCGTTGGCCAATCTATTGGCCTGCACCGGATTACTCAACACCTCTAGGTCTCCCAGGGCACCGGGTTTACCGGTTCCGTACCGCCAGACCACCGATTTAGAAGGATTTACCTCCCTAATTTCATAGGGCAGCGTGATCAGTATATTGCCGTTGCCCAGCCTTTCGGCATAGCGGGGGGATTCTGCCAGCGATGATAAGTCATACTGCCAGACAATGCTGCCCCGGCTGTTAACCTCTATTACCTTGGGTGTTTTGGGGTGGCCGGGCACCCCGGAATCAGCAATCAGGGTATTGCCGTTGCCCAAGCGCTTAGCGCTATTGGCATTAATGCCCCGGTAAGACCAAAGCTCTTGGCCGTCGGGGGTTAGCTCAAAGACACCGGGACTTTGGTGGCCCACCCGGCAAATTAAATAGTTGCCGTTATCCAAGCGCTGCATATAGTGGGGGTGATTGTCGGTGTTGGGCTGCACCAGTTCATTTACAGCTGCCCTGTGCTCCCAGTTGCTCTCAGCACCGGCAACACCCATGCCCAGCAATAAGGTCATGGCAAGGGCCAGCAGTGCACTGCCCAGTTTAAGCTTTACCTTTTTCATCTTACTTGTCCCCCCTTTGGGTTTCAATAAACACCGTCTTGGCGCTGCCGTCCCACTCCACCTTTGCCCCCATGGCCTCACTTACAAACCTGAGGGGCACCATGGTTCTGCCGTCAACCACCGCAGCCGGTACATCCAGCATCACTATCTTTTCATCTATTTTAGCCTGCCGCTCATTGATTTTTAACACCACGGCGGTGCCGTCCTTTTGGGCGGTAACCACCCCTTGCTCGTACTCCACCTGGGCGCCAAGGCTTTCAAATATCCTTCTGAGGGGTACCATGGTACGGCCCTCCCTCAGTACCGGCGGCACATCAAACCACAAGCGTTGCTTATCTAAGTAGACCGGAATTTGATGCAGCACCAGTATGGCGTTGCCCAGGGGCCGTTCAACACCGCCGGAGGGCTTGTTCACCGTTTGGCCCTGCACCCACATTTGGGTTGAGCCGCCGCCGTCTAAGTTAACCGCCTGCACAGCGCCCAATTCTACCATTATGTATGCCAACTCTTCCAGGGTTACCCCGGCACTGTGTTCCGGCTGGCGGCCGTCTATGGTCACCAAGAGCAGATTGCCGTTTGCCTTAACACCAAGGGCTGTCCGTGGATTGTCTAAGAGCAAATTGCCGGTAAAGCCCTCGTTTACTGCGTTAAAAACCGGTATGCCTTTTTCCACCAAGAGCGGGCCGGCGGTTATCAGGTGGTTTAAGTTTGCCCATTGCTCACCAAAATACTGGCCCAGGCGCACAGAATCACCGGTATTAAGGCCCGAGGCCAGCCCGCCCTTGTCTCCCCACAGGGCGATAACATAGCCGCCGGCCGGAATGCGGCTGTAGCCGATGCCGGAATTAATTTGTTCCACTGTGCCCTGTTCATTTACAACAATCTCCACCACACCGGCCACCGCCTGGGGGGTTTGACTTCCCCAGTGGTGCGTATAGACACCGACGCCGTTTTCAACGGGCCACCTGTTTAACCGGTCAACTAAAACCCGTTCCGAAAGCCCGGGCAGGTGTACCGCCGTTACCGGGCTGATGTAGCCCATTTGAACATTTCCGGACTTGCTTATTCCCCAAGAGGTGCGCAGCATGTCAGAGGCGGTTATGGCCCGGCCGTCCACCACAAAGCTACCAATGGGGTGGCCGTCTCCGCCGTAGTAGCCTCCGTTAATGGCCGCCACCGCCCCGTGGCGCTGGGCAATGCTGCTCAGTGTTTCGGTGCCCGACAGCCTGTCCCGCCCCAAGGCCGGCCGTATTTCCATTAAGGGTTCCTTTGGGTTTACCTCTAACACCGCACCCTTTATGGGATTTCCATCGATATTTTCCCGTTCAATGGTATAGTATTTAACCCCCGGGGCCGGATTTGGGCTTACCTTCACCTCTTTTACCTCTTCGGCAAAGGCCCCCAGGGGTGCCGCCAGCAGGGCACACAGAAAAGCAATGACCAGGTGAAACTTACACTTTTTTAACATCTTAAGCTCTCCTCTGAATATTATGTAGTTCATGATCGGTTGCGGAGCAATTTTAAAGCCAATTCTGCCGTATGAAGGGCCCTGTCCCGAAGTAAATCGGCCCTTTCCTTTATACGCTGCCGTTCATTTTCCAAGTCCTCCTCTATCATTTGCAGTTCGCCCATCACGCAGCAGTTTTGGTCATTTACATGGCAGGCAGGGGTAATATCCAGCTGCTCTAAAAAGCGGTCTATCTTGGGATCATATGACAGGCCCACCACCGGTACACCGACGATGGCCGCCATAATCAGGGAATGCAGCCGCATGCCCACCAGCATATCACAGGCCGCAATGATGCCCATAAATTCCCCCACCGTGTGATTTCGCTGCAGTATAAAGTGTTTGCGATACATCAAATCAATTACCCTTTGGCTGGGTTCCACATCACCGGGAAAGTGCAGGGGCAAAAACAGCACCTGCCAACCCTTATGAACATAATAATCGCAGCATCTGGCCAGCTCTGTTTGCAGCGGCTTAACGCTGCCCGGCCAGTGCCTAACCGATACCCCCAGTATTGGTTTGCTTAAATCCAATCCCAGGCCCTTTAAAATTTCCCTACCGCTTTTTATATGCTCTTCTGTGACCTTTAAGCCCAAGACCGGGTCGGCGGTTATTGTCATGGCGGGCTGTGCCACCCCCATGTGCCGCAAGTCATCCAGTGACTGCTCATCCCGCACGGTAACAGCCTGTACCCTGTTAACAACCAGCTTCATCAGCCGGCGGCCCAGCCAGCTGTTCACCGGGCCGATTCCCTGGGCATAGAAGAAGACCGGCTTGCCATACCTTTGGGCCAGCCACACCACCCCCAGGTAGTAAATAAGGCTTTTTATGCCGGTGACATCCTGCAGTAAGCTGCCCCCGCCGCTAATCAGCAAATCACATTCCTTTAAGGCGGCGCTCACTTCCTTAAAACGCCAGCGGTTTACCGCCTTTACCCCGTACAGGTCGCCGGTGCGCCGGGGGTTGTGAGACAGCACGGTAATATCTATATCCGGTTCCCTTTCCTTTAGGGCCTGAATGATACTAAGCAGTATAGCCTCATCGCCTATATTGTCAAAGCCGTAATAACCGGACAGCACCACCTTAGCCATGCAGGTACCTCCCCAGTCTTTTCTCCAGTACTTTATAGGCTGCAATTAAGAGCACTCCGATTAAAATGCCCAGCCACAGGCCGTGGCCTGCCCTAATGAGCGATATAATAAGGGGGGTATGGATATGGGCAAAGGTGTTGACCAGTGAAATCTGACCAATGGTGCCCACCACCAGGAGCGGCAGAAACCTGTTGTCCCGGTAGCCAAAATAAAGCAATGCCAGCATGGCCGGGTGGCCCAGCAAAAACTCCTTAGTGCGCGGGCGTACACCCAAAAGGTTGTCCAAGAAGCTTCTAAATTGCAGCTCCAGCTGAGACACCGCCACCGCCTCGTTGCCGGTGCGGGAGACGTAATAAGCTATGGCCAGCAGCAGCAGTCCCCCCACCACCGCTATACCCACCGTCAGCGGTTTTTGCCACACACCGTAAATCCGGTCCCCCGCCTTTTCCCCTTTGGTGCTCCGGTAAGCAAAGTAAGCACCCACCACCAGCAGGGGCACCACATGGGCAATCTTTACCCCGGCAAACTGATTAAGCTTGAGCATAAAGCCCACATCGGCCAGCAGGCCCACCATCAGCAGGGCGCCGATTAACGAAACCGCCGACATTTTTACCAGCCGTAAAACAGCCTTGGGGATGCCCATGGCCTCCCTGGGCACAAAGGCCAGCACCCCGAGGGTAGGAAATACAATTACCGAAATAAGGGCCATTAGTTTTCTGGCCGCCATGGGTTGTATATACAATAGGCCTGCCCACAGCACCAATCCCGCGGCACCCAACAATAGGGTGCCCCTTCTGACACCCAGTCTGTTAAGCAGCAGCAGTCCGCCGGCAATAACACCCCAGCCGGTTATAAAGATCACCAAGGTGGATACCGGGCTGGCTGGCAGTTTATCGGCCTTGCCCACCTGCAGGCCCTTTGACTGCAGTTCCCCTGTTAAATTAGCCAGGAAAGCTTCGTAAAAGCTTAAGGCATCTTGGTTCCCGGTGCTGGGGAAGGGACGGACGAGCAGGGCCCGGTGGTTCCTTTCGGAAGCCGCCAGCACGTAGCGCTCAATGGCCTCCCGGGGATTGTATTTATTGATCTCATTGGGGGCTATGCTGTGCAGGCGCACCACCTTCTTATCCAAAAGTAAGGCCAAATTGCCTAAGCCCTGCTGGGGAAAAAACTCAATGGTGGCCACCGTTTCATTGGGTGTCTTTCTAAGCTGTTCAGCCACCACCCCCAGCAACTGGGGCTGCCCGGGTACAATTTCATCATTAAATAAGACGGCGGAAAGGTTCGAAAGGTTTCTCAAGGGCTCAAAAATTGTTTCTATACCCTGCACAGTGACACCGGGCCAGTTTCGAATTTGCACCATGGTGTACAGGCCCGCCTGTTCAACCACCTTGAGGGCGTCTTCAGGAAAACCCAAGCCTAACTTTAAGCCCGCCAATCCCAGCGCGTCGGAATCCATGGGTGTTTCAATCAGATAAACACCGGCTACTTCCTGATGGACAATAACATTATCTGTCTTTGCCTGCAGTTGGCTGCACACCCGCTCAAAGGCGGTGCCTTCGCTGAACAAGAGATAGGAATGCTCCTTGACGATGGCGCCCTCATCTATTAAACCCTGCAGCCAGGGGGCCGCCCCGTTGGAAATGGCCGTTATCTGCAGCAACTCCCCACCGGTAAACACCGCCACCTCCCCGCTTGACTGCAGGTCTTCAATGGTAGCCTCCTTAAAGAGTACGGTGGTTAAACCGTCATCCTTTAATCTCTCCATGGCTTCTCTTTCAGAAACCCCGGCAAGAGCGCTGATTTTTTTAATATCCTGGTAATCCATGACCAGTTCAACCCGGTTAAAGTCCTTTTCCAATTGGTGGCGGTTCCAAAAGGCCAGGTGGGCCCCGGCAAGGATGCCAATTATAATGACGCCTATTAGTAAGGTGTTTAGATGCTTCTGTTTCAAATTTTTCTCCCCCAACAATCAGTTCTTGTTTATGCTTACAAATGTCGGATTTTCTAGTATTATATTACAGCTTATCCCCTTTGGGCAACAAAAAGGGGTGGGCCAGGGCCACCCCATAACACTATCTTCTCTGCATTTTGTTTACAAAAAAGTTCAATAGCTCAAAGGCATTGCCCCGGGTGATTACACCGTCGTTTTCTTCGGCATTTCTCCGCATTTTACTGCTCCAATGCCTTTCAGTGAGGCCGTCACCGTACTGGGAAAATATATCCTCCACGTCCTCCACATTCAACTCATCCCCATGGTCAAGATCAATTTCCAGCCCTTGGGGTGACTTAATGTCATAGATGTCTGCCAACCTCTCTAGTTTGCTCATAAAAGCCTCTGCGGTTATTGGCTCGTCCAAGCGGTAGTCATTATCGTAACTGCCAATGGCAAGGCCGTGCTTGCGGACAAATTTCAAACCTTCATAGGCCCAGTGCTCAGTAACGGCATTCCAGGACCGGGTGGGCTCGATGGGGTTCAGTTTCATACCTTGGTTAGTTAGCCTTTGTTGCAATTCTGATATGGCCCTTTCGTCCCGGCACATTTCCCTAAAACTAATATCCTTTTCAATGCTCAGGGCTGCCGCCGCCCCCGCCGCCTGGCCGGTGGCCATGCCCACCGGTATTACCCTGGCACTGCCGTGGGGCAGTGAATCAAAGCTGGCAGAACGGCCCACCACCAATAGGTTTTCTACCTTTTGGGGCACAATACTTCTAAAGGGCACCGCAAACTGATGGGGTCTGCCCACCACATAACCGATATCTTCCCAGCCGGTGGCCTGTACATCCACCGGGTATGAGCCAAAGGCTATTCTGTCAGGAAAGTCCCTGTTTTCTAACACATCGTCAATGGTTAAGCGGTATTCACCGTAAATATGCCGGGATTCCCGCACGTACAGCTCCGGTGCCAGCCCCATAAGGCGGGCGTTGGCAAGGCCCGGTATGTGTTCATTGATATAGGGCACCACATGCTGCAGTTCCTGTTGGGCTATGGTTTTGGCATGCTGCCGGGACTTTGCATCTAAGGGGTTGACGTTAAAAATTTGCATGGCGTTAATTAACACCGTGCCATCGTTTTGCCGCCCAATGTTTAAGCCCCGCATTCTAATGTCCGGGTTTTGGGGCTTATAGG
Source organism: Desulfofalx alkaliphila DSM 12257 (assembly GCF_000711975.1). NCBI lineage: Bacteria > Bacillati > Bacillota > Clostridia > Eubacteriales > Peptococcaceae > Desulfofalx > Desulfofalx alkaliphila. The sequence continues at coordinate 43,661 of NZ_JONT01000003.1, forward strand.
CTTCCATTATCTCCAGGAAACCCCAGGCGCTGACATCGTTGGCCCCGGTATTTTTGTCGCCGTCGTGAATCAGGGTTCTCATCAGCAGGCGCCAGTCCTCATCGGTAACCCCACCCAGCTTAAACACCTGGGTTACAGCCATGTTGCGGTCCGGGTAACCGCTGTCTGCCTGGCCGTAGCTGTAGGGTACACCTGCCGCTGCGGCAAGGTCTGCATCCTGGGTGGCATCAATTATTCTGTCCCCGTAGTAAGTAACCCTTTTGCCGCCGGCTGTCACCACCTCAACACCGTCAACATAGTCTTTGCGGTTCCAGCGACTTACCACCGGTTTAATTTCCTTAACATTTAACAGTACTTCCAGGTTTTCTTCCTGGGCCAGCATTTGGTCAAAGACCCGCTGGGCGGTGCGCACATCAAAGGAGTCGCCCTCCACCTGGCGGAAAAACTCCAAGAAAATTCCTTCGTTTAACACTTGGTTTTTACTTTTGGGTCCGTAGCGGTTTGGCGCATAACACATGTCGATGGTGTTAAGCCAACCCTGGGTCATCAAGCCCCCCACCTGGGACCGGGTATCCACCAGCAGGGTGTCCAGCCCGTTTCTGGCTCCGGATACCGCCGCAGCAATACCCTCGGGATCACTGCCCACCACTATCAGGTCATATTGATTTTCCCATTCACCGGCAGCGGCACCGGGCGCACCGGCAAACAGCATTGCAGCAGCCAATACTAAGACCAATAAAATGTTGACAGACCTATTAAAAAGCAGTGTCATTGATTCCTATTCCTCACTTTCATTCATGTACTCAGCATAATCCTTTAACACCATATAGGCAGCACCCTTGCTTATCCTGCCGCCCCTGGCTTCTATGTTATCCAACACCTGCTGCCGGTAAAAACCTTCTTCCATTAATAACTGCAGGGCCTGATCCTTGGGCAGGTCCTGCCCCCGGTAGCGGATTATCATATATGAAATGTCCCTTAAGGCCAAGGGCTTTCCTTCCACGTACAAATGGGGGCGCTCTATGCCCTCCGGCCCGGCCAGGCGGGTCACCCAGGACAGCAGGTTAATAAATTGTTCTTCGGGTATTTCATCGTCCAAATGGTATTGGTTTTTGTAGCCGCCAAACACCAAGCCCAGGCCGCGCACAAATTTCAAACCTTCATAGGCCCAATGGTCCGTTTCCGGCGCCGGGTAGTGAAAGGGCTCTATTTTCATGCCCTGCCCCCTAAGCCTTTCCCTCAACCTATCCATCAATTGCTTATCGTGGCATAACTGCCGCAGGCCCACCCCGGTTTCAAGGCTTAAGGCCGCCGCCGTGGCAGCTGCTTCCCCGGCGGCCATACCCACCGGAATCACCCGGGCACTGCCGTGGGCCAGTGAGTCAAAGCTGGCGGAACGGCCCACCACCAAGAGCCCGTCCACACCCTGGGGCACAAAACACCGCAGGGGAATGCCGTACTGGGCGGGCGCACCCACCACCGCGCCGCGAAAGTCCGCAGCGGTGGCTTGAATGTCAATGGGATAGGAGCCATAGGCAACGGCGTCGGGAAAGTCTTTGTTTTCCAGCACATCGTCCACAGTGAGCCGGTATTCACCATATATATGCCGCGATTCCCGCACATACAGCTCCGGGGCAAGGGCCATCAGCTGGGCATTTTTCAAGCCCGGTATCTTCTCCCTAAGGTACCGGACAATGTGCGGCAGCTCGGCCTCTGCCAGCCGATAGGCCTCTGCCAGTTCTTCTTCATCCAAAGGATTTATATCATACACATGCAGGGCATTAACCAAAAGGGTGCCGTCATTTTGCCGCCCTATGTTTAAACCCCTGATACCCACCTGTTCATTGTGGGACTGATATTGGTTCATCACTTCCCGAAAACCCCAGGCACTGACCAGGTTAATGCCGGCATGTTCGCCGGTTAACCTTTCCCACAGTAAAGCTGCACCCATGTGCAGCCAATCCAGGCGGGAGACATTTTTTAACTGAAAAACCGGGGTAACGGCCACATACCTGTCTTGGTAGCCCATGTCCTCTAAGGCAAGGCTGTAGGGTACACCGGCCGCTGCGGCCAGGTCTGCATCCTGGGTAGCATCTATCACCACCGGGGCGGTAAATTCCCGCCTCTTTCCGTCCTTATCGGTCAGGCTCACTCCGGTAACCGCCGGCAGGTGTTCACCTTCATTCACGATGGGCTCAATGTCATGGGCCTCTAACAGCAGGCTTAAATTGGGCTCATTTTCCACCATCCGGTTAAAAACCCGCTGGGCGGTATTAACGTCAAAGGAGTCCCCCTCCACCTGGTTAAAGAACTCCAAGAAGATACCCTTGTTCAATATTTCCTTGTTGGGGTCATAATTCATATCAATGGTGTTCAGCCAGCCCAGGGTCATCAAGCCACCCAAGACCGGCCGGTCATCCACCAACAGTGTGGTCAGCCCATTTCTGGCCCCGGCCACCGCGGCAGCTATACCTTCGGGGTCACTGCCCACCACTATCAGCTGATAATTTTCTGCGGTAACCTCCGGCACCTGCGGCGGAAGCTGGGCTAAAGGGTCAGGCTCCGGAATTTGGGAGAGATAAAAGAGTGCAAGACCCAGTGCCAGCACTATGGTTATTAAAATAACGCATCTTCTTTTCATCAATCTTCCTACCTTAATAACTGATGGTACCCGCACCCTTATACATAATAATGATCTCTGTTTCTGCCTTAATACCCCGGCCGTCATCCCTGGGGATAATCAGCATGTTGTTGCTGGGGATCTTTTGTCCGTTATGTACGTTGTCGCCCTTGGTCATATTAAGGATGCCGCTTTTAGAAGGATCAATACAGGTGGCCCGGCCGGAGCGCAGCACCACTTCAGTACCCGCTGCCCCCTCAAAAATACCCCCGGCCTTAATTTCTTCAATTTCCCAGCCGCCGGCAGCCGCCTGACCGCCACCAAGGCCGGCCAACCGGTCACTGACATACCGTTCTACAAAACTGCGGGTTACCAGCGGGTCGGAAGAACTGCCGGGACTGCCGGAGTTGGCCCAACCAAAACCGGTATAGATTGCAGCCAAGAGTACCGCTATGCCAACAATGGCAATTATTCTCTTCATTAGTATGAACCTCCCCCTAAAAAACTACTCACCTATATGACGCAGTTACACCCCAAAATGTTTCGACAAGCACCGCTAAAATACCTGCCAATTTCCTATAAAAACAAAGGCTTCCAGAAATACGTAGGGACGGCTTCCCACATGGAAACCGTCCCCTTAAATCATGGTTTAACTTGCACATAAATATCAAAGGTGCGGTTCCAAGGCAGGGTTACCTTTACCTCACCGATATTGAACTCCGCCAGATGCTCCCTGGCAAAGTCATTTAACCTAACTTCCACTTCCCTTGTTACCTCTTCCCCGGCAGCACCCAAACGGTTACCGTCGGCCCCCAAGGCGGCAACCAGCTCCCGGTTAACTTGGCCCCTTACGTTGGCTTGGTAGCCCCAGTCGTCCAAAAGCCGCACCGCCAGCAAGTGTTTAGCAGCCTCCTGGTCCATATATTCCGTCAGCAGTCCCTGGCTTAGGGCATAGCCCATGGCATTGCCGGCGGTGTTCCAGCCGCCGTAAGCATCAAGCTTGGCCAGGAGCCCCCGGCGGGCCAAGGAACTGAGCAAGGCATTGTCACTGCCATTGGAAAAGGAAACATCGGCCACCGCAATTCTGCTGGCCCGGGCCACATAGCCTTCAAGGTGGCTGACAAGGTGCTCAATCACCTCATCTTCCGCTGCCACATTGCCCTTTTCCCCGGCCTCACCGGTGATGCCGTCCTCCGGGGTGTTTACCGCTAAAATTAAGTCTGCCTCCACAACACGGTCAGTGGGCCTTGCACCGGCGGCATAAATATGGGCCTCAATGTTTTGCCATATTTGCTGATCCTCATATCTGGGTATTGTTTCTTTCCCTACCCCCAGGGCATAGTGCACAAAAACCCGGGGTTCCCTTTGCTGGCTTTGGTTCACCGCCCTGGTTAAGAGGACCAGGCCCACTTCGTCAGCGCCGGGAAAAGAGACATATTTATCCGCCGGCAAGCCCGCAGCCACTTGGGCCAGCTGGCGGTACTCCCTGCTGCTCTGCGAATAAGATGCGGTGTCGTCCCGGCATAAAATGAAGAAATCAATTGTGCCCTGCCGGGTTAAGTTAATCAACTCTTGGTTTACCGCAAAGTTTTTATGCCGTCGGGCCATCCAATCGTCCCACACCTCCAAAGGCACCTCTTGCAGAAGCCTACTTAACTGCCGCTCCTCCGGCGCAGAAAGCCCCTCCCTTTCAGCCTTATCCTGCAGGGCAGTAATGTTAAAGATGCGGCTGCCGTAGGTGGCGTAATAATCCGGCTCGGCAAGGTCGGTATTGGCCCTATGGGTGCGCATCACCGTATCAAAAACATACAACTGTACGTCAGCGTTTATTTCCTTTATCTTAGCAAAGTTATCCACCATCTGGGTTAGATAATCCTCCCCCAGGGAGTGAATGCGGGAGGGGGTAAGGCCGCCGTAAACCATGGTGTCGGCAGAAAGCACAATATAGTGCGCATCGGGGGCCCTGTCAAAAACCCACTGCCACAGCTTGGCTGTATCTGCCGGCCGCTTTATTTTCGGCAGCAGCTCCGCCGGCGGAGCGACCAATTCTATAGAATGCTCCGCAAAGTTAAGGGTTTCCACAACATAAGCATAGTTTACCGGCCGCTCATCCAGGGGCACATAAAGAATTTTTTCTTTACCGTCTGCCTTGGCGGTGCACCCGGCGGCTATGACAATTAAAATAGACAAAAGCAGGCAAAATATTTTTTTCAAAGCAGCTCACCTCATAGATAAACCCAGGCGTTGCCTGGGTTTCTTATCTTTAATTATATCATTGTACTTCATCGTTCGAAGGCAGCCATGGGGTTGTGTCGTCATTGCTTTCCGGCTGTGCCGGTTCCGGTGCTGTACCTGTGTCTTCATCCTTTACCGGATTATCCCCTTCTTCGGTTTCCTCTTCCGGTTTGTTCGTTTCACCCACAGGTTCCGCATCACTGCCCTGCACCTCTTGCTCAGTGTTCACATCCTTATTCTCGTCCTTTCGCTCTTCCTGCTTTTGGGCCGGGGGCGGTGTCGGTTTGGTGTTCTGCACAATGGTGGTACCTTGAATTACATCTAAGGTTTTACCTTCAAACAGGGCCATTACAGCCTGGTGAGCATCTTCCGGCTCCACAAACCAATAACTGATGCCGTCTATATCCGCAAAACGCCCGGGCAGTGTTTGGGTAACTATTTCAGCACTGCCAAAGTTGGCAGCTGCCTTAGCCAGTCTTATCATTTGACTTACACCAAGGTTAGTCTCCACGGCATCGTTAATGGCCGGCACCAACCTGTGTATCTTGGTGACAGTGCTGGGCTGCAGCATCTGCTGGGCAAGGGCCTTTAAAAACCGCTGCTGCTGTTCTGCCCGTTCAATGTCACCGTTTGGGTAATTGCGGAAGCGCACCAGCTGCAGGGCCTTGTCTCCATCCAGTACCTGCTGGCCCTCTTTGAGTTCGATGCGGGTTCCATCCACGGGGTCATAATATCTCATATCCCGGTCTACGTAATAATCTACGCCGCCAATGGCATCCACTATACCCTTAAAGCCGTTGAAGTTAGTTAATACATAATAGTCTATATCGACCCCCAAGAGCTTAGATACCGCTTCACTGGCCAGTTCCGGCCCGCCAAATACGTTGGCTGCGTTAATTTTATCATTGCCGTAGCCGGGTATCTGTACCCTGGTATCTCTGGGTATTGACAGCATGGACATTTGGTTGGACTCTTTATCTATGCTGACAAAGATAATCGAGTCGGTGCGGGCCACAGCTTCACCGTCCCGGGCATCCATACCCAACAGCAGGAAGTTTAGCCGCTCATTTAAGATGTCCTTATCGTCTTTTTCATCGTCATTAACTACACTGGTGGGATGTTTGGGGAAGAAAAATTCCGTTGCCACTGCGTAACCGACAAAAAAGACCCCTACCATCAGTAAGGAAAATATTATTAAAGGAAGTTTTTTCTTAATCCTAATTTTTTTCGCCACTTTTACACCCCTTTCTCGCGGTGCCTAATAAGACTATTTTATCGCAGGTTAGTTAATAATTCAACCACAAGCTAAGGCTCCTTATGTATAGGACGGGGCAAGCACCAAAAAGGTTCTCAATTTTTTTGTTTTTATGCCTTCCACACATACCTTTTTATAACCAGGGCTGCAAACTTAGGCAGCACCAACTGCCGCCTAAATCGGGACGGTTCCTTTACCAGCCGGTACAGCCATTCTATTTTCATCCTTTGGGCCCACAGGGGTGCCCGCTCTTTACGGCCGGATATCACATCAAAACTGCCGCCCACCCCCATGGCCACCGGCACACCCATCTTTGGCTGGTGCCTGGCAATCCACTCCTCCTGCCGGGGCATGCCCAGGGCCACAAAAAGCAGGTGGGGTTTTGCCTCACAGATTAAATCCACAATCCGCCGGCTTTCGCCGTCGGTAAAGTAGCCGTGGTGGGTGCCGACTATGTCCAGGCCGGGAAACTGCTCCTTTAGTTTCTCTCCGGCCTCTTGGGCCACCCCCGGGGATGCCCCCAATAAAAAGACCCGCCAGCCCTCATAATCTCCCCGGGCACACAGGCGCAGCATTAAGTCAATGCCGGTAACCCGCTCGGGCACCGGTGTGCCGGCCATTTTGGCAGCCCAAACAATGCCGGTGCCGTCGGCGGTAACCAAGTCCACCCGGTTGACCAAATCAAGCAAGTCCTGCCGTCCTTGGGCCCGGTACAAATATTCCGGGTTTAATGTAATCACCTGGTGGGGCCGGCCGCTCTTGACAAACCCAGCCAACTTATCCACCGTTTCATTCATATTTAAGGCATCAATGTAGGCGCCCAGCAGCTCAATTCGCAATGTCAAATCCCTCCATGGCTCACAGCATCAAAGTCATAAATTACATCCAGTTACTTTACTTTTTTAATATTACCACTCTTTTACTGCCCTTACAAATCTCTTGCGGCCACCTGACACAAAAAAGGCGGACAGAGTCCGCCACTAGAAATTAAACATCTTTATTACTGAAGCCTCCGGCGGTTCTTCTTGGTCTTCCACCAGGCTGAAAATTTCTTCCTCTTCCGCCCCCATAATTGCCACCTCAACCGGCCGGTCGGGCTTATACTTTCGCAGTTCAATTAAGTTTTCATTGGTTAAATCAATATCCCCCAGCGTTACCTTAATACACTGCTCACCGCTGCCGGCCATTATTTTATTGTAGATTTCTATTTTTTTAATGCAGGCCTTAAATTTTGCACCCATTGGACCTTCCCCCCTTTACCTATAGCCCCCAAAAGGGCAAATTCGTACTACCCTTTACCGCCTAACCTCTCCACCTTGCCAAGTGGCCAAGCCGCACATCCACATGGGTAAAACTGCTGTACCTGCCCACCCCAGGAAAGCCCAGGCCTTCGGCAGCCGACGCCACCTTTTCCGGTGCAGTGCCCTGCACCCTTATGTCGGCGGCATTGCCCAGCACATGTTCACTGCCGGTGGCCCCGCCCACCCGGCGGTTGTGCTGTGGGCAGCGATAGCCCGATGTAATTACCACCGGATAATTGCCCAAGCCGGACCGCAGCCGCTCTAACAGGTGCACCAGGCGGATATTTATCTTTAACCTTCCGCAGCAGGGGCAGGCAAACTCCCCCTCTTTAAAGTTGGCGGTAAGCCTTCTCTTCTGTACCGCCGGGCCGCCGCCCAGCAGCTGCAGGGCCCGCCGGCTTTCTTCCCCCACAATGCCGTCCATGGATAAACCGCAGTAACCCTGTAGAGCCAGCACGGCATCTTTGGTCAGCGGGCCAAAGATGCCATCCGCCGGCCCGGGCTTAAAGCCTGCCGCCGCCAGCTGCCTTTGCAGTTCTACCACTTCACTGCCTTTACTTCCCATTTGCAGCACACTACCACTTCCCGTCAACTATCTTCTTTAAATGTTCCACATCTATATCAGACTGCCTGGCTACCACCATGGTTAGCAAAGTCACCGACCGCTGCAGATCCCTTATGACCGGCTCCATTCTCACCAAGAGGTAGCCGGCAATTACCATGGGAAAGCCGTAGTTGCCAATGGCTTGCAGTAGTTCTTCCATGATATATCACCTCTTTACCTATTGCCTTCGGGAAGGGTAATTTCGTAGCCCAAATCTTGGCCGCCCAGGGCAAATAAAAAGAAAGCTTGGGAACAACCCCAGCTTTCTCTTTTCGCAGCTAATTTTTTATTTTTCTTCATCCTCTTCTACTTCTTCGTCTTCGTCTTCTTCTTCATCTTCCTCTTCTTCATCTTCTTCGTCGTCTAATGCTTCTTCATCATCCAGTTCCTCATCATCTAACTCTTCTTCTTCATCTAATTCTTCTTCATCTAGTTCTTCTTCATCTTCAATGTCAATGATGTCAATGCGTTTTTCATTAGCAATCCAATTAACTTCTTTACCTAGGCTTTCGGCAACAAAGCGCAAGGGCACATAGGTGCTGCCGTCAATTAATTGGGCCGGTACATCTAACTTCATCTCTTTGCCGTCAACTTTGGCAACCGGGTTGTCTATTTGCAGCCAAATATCACCGGAAGTAATGGACTTATTTTCAGCATTCCAATTAACTTCCTGATCCAGCGCTTCAAAAACAACCCTTAAAGGCAGAAGGGTTCTGCCGTCCTTAACAATAGCAGGTTTTTCTGTAACTAATTGGTCTCCGTTAATATAGATGGACGGTGACGCTGCCATGGCTAGGCTGGTACTGAAGAAGAAAATACATAAAGTTAAAAGTGTGATTAGTCTCTTTTTCATCTCTTACCTTTTCCCCCTCTTATAATTTTTATAAAATTAACTTGCTATTCTGTACTAATGCTGTTTTTGACAACCCCCTTCCTATTGGTTTACTAAAAACTAGTTTGACGTTTTATGTAAAAATCCTTCCAGAACATAGATAAATCCCAGACAGGAGATAATATTTATGGAATTTTGCAAATATTTTTCGATTTAGGGGGGTTGGTCGTGGGGCTCTTCCTGCACTATAGGGAAATTCAAGCACAGTCGGAGGCTGATAGGCTGCTGCGGGAATACTGGTTGAAAGAGACCTTTCTTCACTGGGAATGGTGGCTTATGCTGGCCCTTACTATAATCCCTTGGATTATCTGGTGGAAAATTGTAGATCGCAAACGCCTATTTGAAATACTTACCTATGGCTTTTTTGTTATGATGATATCCATAATTCTTGATGCAGTGGGTGTAGAGTTTGACCTATGGGACTACAGGCACCGGATAGTGCCTTTTTTTGATGTTTTTGTCACCTACGACATGGCTGTGATGCCGGTTATATATATGGTGATTTACCAGTTTTTTAATGGCTGGAAATCATTCATAATTGCCAGTATTCTTGTTTCAGCGGTTTTTGCCTTTATCTCTGAACCATTACTGGTATGGATGGATCTTTATCTGCTCATAAATTGGAGTTATTTTTATTCTTTTCCCATCTACTTTGCCATTGCCCTTGCCTTTAAATATGTAATGATAAAGCTTATAAAGATTTCTGCCAGGGGCCTTTGACATTTCTGAATATAGCTAATAGGGGTGGGGCAAATATCCCCACCCCGGTTAACTACTGCAAAATGTTTAAATCAGTTACTTCACGGGTTACAATTCTAGCTGCCACAATACCCACCAGACTGCCGCCGCTGCTGGTAAACACATCCTTTTCCACAATTGCTTCCATGGCATCCCTCACTTGCTGCTCGTCAAGAGCAGGCTGGGGATCTGCCACACGCAGTGTTACCCTGCTGCCACCGGCATTGACAAAGATCATCTCCAAAGTAGCACCCATTGGACCTTCCTCCTATCCTATAAATTTTGTCCTTTTACTGTTCAATCAACTGGTTGGCATCAATTCGTTCTATGGCATTTAGCGTAAAGGTCTGCAAACCTGCCAGCAGCTCGGCCACCTCATAGACCTTTTGATCCTCGGCATCCATTTTTATGTTTCGGTAGGACCGGTTTACAAAAACCGGATTGCCCTGATGGTCAGTGCCGGTTTGCAGCTTTAAACGCAGTGTAGAGTCAGTAATATTTCTGATAACAGCCATCTTATCTCCCCCTTTCACCCTATAGCCTTTTTATTGGTTATAATCGTAGCCCCATTAATATTTTTATCTGGCAGGGGCTCAATTCATTGAGCCCTTGAAGAGCCTCAATTTATTCCTGATCTTTCTTAGTCTGGCCCGGATAGCACCCTCGGTAACCCCCTCCTCCCTGGCAATCTGGGTATTACTTTTACCCTCAATAAACTTTTTATAAATTAATTCTCGCTGCCGGGCTTGCAATAATTTCATTGCCTCCCGCAGCTCCACACCTAAAATCACATTCTCTTCAAAATCACCGCTTGAAGGCTGCATATGAAGTAAGGCATCTTGCTTTTCCTGCCCTTTGGCATAGGCCCTGTGCTTTTCAATCTGCACCTCGTTATTATTGCCCTCTGCCCTAAGCATTTCATACATCACCGCATCAATCTCCGGACTTAGTTCGCTTCTGGCTATTACCGACTTACTGCCGTCAGCAAAGCAATAGACATATTCACTGAAATCGTCCTTCCTTGGGGTGCGGGTGGGAAAGCAGCCCACCCTTTTCATTTTTTTATTAGTTCTAATCATTTAACATCTCTCCTTAGAAAATCTGGGCTTGTCCTGGGAGAAAAGAAAAAAAGCCGAACAGCAGCTAAAATTAATTAGCTCTGTCCGGCCCTTTGGTAGTTCACAGCGACTCCACCGCTCGGTACTCCCCTATGAAATTGCACCTGCACAAAATGAAAAAAGCCGGATAACTACTGTCAAAGTAGCTATCCGGCCATTAGGTCACTCATTATGTACGGTGCCCTTGCTCGGTATCTCTTACATTACCCTTTACTTTTCTTCTGGCTACCACCCTGCGGGTTAGCCCGCAGCCATTAAAAGATATTTTAATTATATTTCTGCACTGGCTGCATTTAATAAATACCCCACCCTTTTCCGGGGCACCATCCAGATCAAAGAGACGCCGGCTGCAGACCGGGCAATAAATCTGTTGCAGCATAAAAACCCACCCCCCTTGTAGAGCTTGTATGGATTAATGTAGGCATATTATAGCACCGAACATTTGTTCTGTGCCACCCGCTAAACAAGCCATAATTAACCAAATAATTCAGAAAACTCTACCATAATAAGGAAAACCCGGTTTTTCTAAGTCTGAGATGTTTTTTGGAAACAAAAAGTACCCCCCTAAGCCCTAGGAAGGTACCCATCAATAGCCACTTAACCTTTTGCTGTTGACCTTTCCCCTAATAATCCAATAGGTTTCATTGCCATCGAAACTGCCTTTCCACGCAAGCTCTTCCTTGCAATTAGTACATATTAGGTGGCCCTCGTTATTTTCAAGATCCACAGCAGATGCTATGATTCTATGAACCTGCAGCTTTATTAAATTCCCCTTACTACCCTTTGCATATATTACCATGGGTGTTTTGCAATTCCCACAGGAAACCTCAAGCGGAAAGGTGTTTCTTTTTTTTCTATATTTAGGGTTTTTATATTTCATGTTGTTATCCCCCCACGCCCTATTGTTTCTTATACCGGCAGTATTGTCAACACCGGTTTTAACAACACCTATAAAGCATTTACCTTATTAACACGATAAAGTATTTGGTCAAAAAAATACCCTGTCGGACCAGAACTGCAGCTCGACGGGGTATTTAATTTCTATCTTTAGTTTTACTTCCCTTTACCAAACGACTAGCTGCCCAGTAAATGGCAACCCCAAGGCTGGCCCCGGTGCTATCAATTAAAACATCCCGAACCTCTCCACTTCTGCCGGGGATAAATAATTGATGGATTTCATCCGATATGGCATAAAGAACACAAATTCCCAGAGTTATAAGCACGCTGCGGTAACCAGGTACACCACTTCTTCTAAGGGCATTTATCACTAACATGCCCAATACCAAATAGGCAAAAAAGTGGGCGTTCTTTCTTACTATATTATTGAAACTTCTTATATCAAACTCCGCATTGGGAGCAATTTTTTCTACTGTTTTTACAATAAGCTCTGTTATTCCTGTGCTTAATTCGTTTGATACTGTTGCCGGCTGGTGTGATAAATGGAATATCAATGCCATCCATAGAATAACAAGTGACCAAGAAAGAAATTTTTTAATGGACATATATTTTTCCTTTTTTATCACTCTTTAGTAACCGCTGCCTCATCAAGTGCAATAATCTTTCTTAGGTACTCTAGAAATCCTTCTCGCAAATCTTCTCTTCTTAATGCATGCTCTACAGTGGCCTCTAAAAAGCCCTGTTTGTCTCCTACATCATACCTTCTACCTTCAAAGCTATAAGCATAAACCGCCTCTTGCCGAGCCAGTTCTTTTAAGGCATCAGTTAGTTGAATCTCTCCACCTTTTCCCGGTTGGGTATGTTCTAGAATATCAAATATAGCGGAATTAATAATGTATCTACCTAAAATAGCTACATTAGAGGGTGCATCTTTTATAGCAGGTTTTTCTATTAAATCCTTAACCTTATATACCTTACCCTCGATATGTTTTCCATCCACTATGCCATATTTATTAACATCTTCTTCCGGTACTTCCTGAACCCCTAAAACTGTGGTCTTATATTCTTGATAAACCTCTATCATTTGCTTTAGGCAAGGCTTATCTGCATAGACTATGTCATCCCCTAATAGCACTGCAAAGGGTTCATTGCCGATAAAGCTTTTGGCGCAGTAAATGGCATGGCCTAATCCCTTTGGCTCCTTTTGACGGATATAATGAATATTCACCATATCTGAGATTTTCCTAACCTCTTTTAGCAGATCATCTTTGCCCTTCTTCTCTAATTCAAGCTCTAGTTCGATGGATCTATCAAAGTGATCCTCAATGGACTTTTTGTTTCTGCCGGTGATAATCAATATTTCATCTATACCAGAATCCACAGCCTCTTCGATAATGTATTGTAGTGTTGGTTTATCCACTATGGGTAACATTTCTTTAGGTTGTGCCTTTGTAGCCGGTAAGAAACGAGTACCTAAACCTGCCGCCGGTATAATTGCTTTGCGTACATTCATTTAGCTGGCCCCCTTAATCCCTACTATATAAATCCCTAGATCACATCTGATATGTCTTTAAATGTTGACTTAACTACCTGCCGGCAAGGATCTGTACAATACTTATTCACTAACTTATCAAAAGGTAAATTGTCCTTTTCTGACATAAATGCATCACGTTTTGGATTAAAATGCACGGACTTAATTGCTGCCGAATTATATTTAACAGCTTCTTGTATATCAACTTCCTGATACATCATCCCATCTTTTATTTCATCAAATAACACTTGTCCAGCCTTACTATTTATAAATAGTAATGAAGTTCCCTTATCATCATTCATTTCGGGTAATATGTTTTGAATACCCCAAAAATCAGCCAAAGTTATATCACTTTGACGGTTTAATCCTTTAAATTTACAATGGTAGCAAGATGGCCTTAAACAGACATCCTTTAAAAAGGCTCTCATGTATAAATCTTTACGAAGATTTTGCAGATACTCTGTATTATTCTTAAATAAGAATAATACAGAGTATTGCTTCCAGCCGTCATCCTTCCGTCTGAAAGCAATTCTCTTTGCCGGTGAACCGGCAAATTTTTCACGAAATTTTACATATTTTCTCCAAACATCCGGAGAAGGTACCCCATGACAAATAATATCTATCATAAAAAGATTAGTATATGACTCACCTAAAAAATTCTTAAGTCCTGCAATCTGACAAGGCGTACCTGTAAATAGTACCTCTCTACCTGATTGCAAAAACTCTTTTGCTTGCTTATACGAATCCCCTATCTTACTTTGGACATACTTTGAACCTCTAAGTTTCCAAAGTATTCTTTTTGTTTCCACAAAACTATGCTCTACTTCAAATTCATTGTTAAAGCTCGCTCCAAAAACAACCCCACCTTGGTCTATTACCTGTTCTGCAATTAATGTAAAAATACCACCAGATGAGCTATCTAATCTAATCTTTTCATCATTATTAATACACGAATATGCAATCGGATCATTAAATACTTGCTTTCTATTAATTATTGGACATACATTTGCGCATTTATTACATTTTATGCATAAACTATAGTCAACCGATGGATATAAAAATCCTTCTTCATCTGTTTCCATAGAAGTAGAGTTTGTAGGACATATATTTTCACATGCATGGCATCCCATACAGTCCTTCTTTTCTTTTAACTCTTTATCGATCATAGCACACCCACCTATTAGCTAATTATCCCACTTAAATACCCGTCCAACAACTCTTCTTATTGGTTTTCCGATCAAGTCCTTCTCGTATTGATTCATTCCAAGAAGCCACATTGAAGTGCAAAATATGATAACATAAATGATTCCAAATCCTAAGAAGGATAATATATTATAAAGGTTAAACATTTTATTTATTAATATACCAACCAGTATTGGCAGTACTAAAGCTGGCAGGAAACTAAGTATCTGTTTCCAAAAGTACCTCATATCTAAGCCAACTTTAACATGATTATACCAATTCATAATGAATCCATTTCCAATTATAAGTGCAGTGGCTGTACCAATGGCAGCTCCTACTTCACCATACATCTTTGCCAAAGGGATTGTTATTATTACATTAATAATTGCAATAAACAAATAGACCCAAGTTGGAAATTGATGCATGTTTTTTGCTCGTTGTATTTCTATTCCTATGTTTTGAATGAGTGGTATAGTTACAGGTATTGCTAATAATAAAACTACTGGGTACGAACCATCATAATTATTACCTGCCCACATATTAATAAATGGTCTACCAAAAAAGATTAGACCCGTTAAAATTAATGAAAGTATAATAAACTGTATTCTTCCAATTCTCGTGAATAACTTAGCTAACTCATCGTTATTGTCAGCACTGGCCACTAGTCTATGCACCCTGGGAATAAACACACTAGATATAGCCGTTGAAAGCGACAAATAATAAGTATTTAACTGTGCTGCTAGACCATAAATAGCAACAGAAATCGTTCCATGGAATCTACCTAAAATAAATTTATCAACATTCCAATTAATCTGATCAATTACTAGATTAATAAAGATATATGAAGAGAAAACCGTCATTTCCCTCATCAACTTAAAATCAAATTTCCTAAAAGAAAATCTCATTTTTAGTTTTTTAATACAATAAATGGCATTAATAATCTCAATAGAAATATTTAGAGCAGTAGTCATAACCACCATTCCTACAGAACCGTAACCCATAAGCAAAACGGGTAATACAACAAATGGATTGACTACAATTTTAATCATTTGAACTAATTTTTGAAAGATAAACCGTTCATTGGCGGTAATGTGAGCAGTAAAAACAATGTTAGGAAATGAGATAGCTAAATTTATTACGAGGATCATCATCAATATCTTTGCTCTGGATAACTCGGTACTAGTAAGCTCCGATCCAAAAATCGCTTCAGTATTTAAAGCTAATATTGTTCCAGCAAAAACAGCTATCAGTCCAAGAATGGAAAAAATAATTAAAAACATACCATTCAAAGTAGCAATTTTTTCTTTATCTGCTTGAACTTTATACCTTGAATAGTAACGCATATAAGCACTGCCAAACCCAAAGTTTAATACTCCTAAATAAGCAACAACTGCTGCTACTAGGTTATAAAGACCATATTCGCTCTGCCCAAGTAATCTTAGCATTATTGGAGTATAGATAATTGATACTACATAACCTAACCCCATAGATATATATGATAAGGCAGCTCCAGCCTTTAATTGGTTTACCTTCATAATTTATTCTAATCCTCAATCTCCAAAGCATTTTTTAAATAGTCTAGTGATTTCTTCCTTTCAGCTTCTAAAATTGGTGGCACATGAGAGTAATCAGTTTCGAATACATTATCTTGCCATGATATGTTTTCAGCTTTTCTAGAGTTCAATTTGAATTTATTTAAAAGCGTATCAATTCTAGAATACATTGAAGTAGAACCCATCCTTTCAAACACTATAAAAGGCTTTTCTAAAAGTATTGAAAAAACTGCACCATGAAATGAATCTGTACAAAATATACTGCAGTCATTAATATAATCTATAAATTCACTAGGGCCTGTACGATAAGTTTCCTTTTCTCTAATATCCCCTAGGTTAATTACTTCCAATTTGTTTTCTTTAACTATGTTTTTAATTTGCTTTTTATAATTATCTGGCATACCACCTAAAAAATAAGTTAATAGATATTTTCCTTTAGGTTTGTTATTAGCTTGTTTTGCTATAGATAACCACTTTTCCTTCGTTAAAAGTAGTGTCGGATCAACTAATACTGGAGCATCCCTACCGGTTAACTCTTTGATTATTTTAGCACCATCATCTTCTCTAACAGACAACTTGTGCATACCGGAAAGCCATTTTTTATAATTTTTTGTGAATTCCGGTTTTATTTCAGATATACCAAAACTCGGTGCATAGGCTATTCTTTTATGTTTTTCTGCAAAGGTCAGGAAAAAGAAAGAAGTGCCATGCAGATTATTAGGATTCCAAACTTGATCACTGCCAGTAACAAAATAATCATATCGTTCAGATAAGTTTCCTGGAATATCACTTTTAGAAATAGCATAGTCGGTTTCTTTTATGTATTTTAAAGTAAACCTTTTAAATTCTTCAGTTCTTTTTGCAATGGTATCTTTTCTTATATTTTTCCAGATTCTATTGTAAGTTTTAATATATATTTCTTTAATACTACTCTTTCTTAGATTATTGATTCTTCTTTCTAGGCTTACCCCGCTTTTTGCTCTATCATTAATAATTGTCTCACAATAAAACCCCGAATTTTCTAGCACTTCTTGCATTGCATAATTTTGCAATCTATTACCATAATTAAAATAACCATTTAATGTTAATATTGCAATTTTTCTCATAGCCCTGCCCCTGTTATCCTTCTGAATTTATTATAATTAACACCTTCATTAATCCATGTCGTTTTTGATTCTTTCTAAAAATTTGGCTGCTAAATCTTCATGATTTAAGACACTTGCAGTATCTATTGCACTATATATAATTCTTTTTTTGTCTTTTATGTTTAACATAATTGCTTTTTCTAAAGTTACTTTTAAATTCTCAATGTCATCTGGAATACACAAAAAACCATTCTCACCATCAATTATTACCCCATCAATTCCCTCACCCTTAGAGCCTATGGTTATACATCCTTTTGCCATGGCTTCTACATAAACTAACCCAAATGTTTCAGGTGAACTTACCATTGCAAATATATCTGCTTCTTCCATTAACGCTAGTGTTTCATCCCTAGTTTTTTCACCTTCAAAATAAATATAATCTTCACTTCCTAGAGCTTTAACTTGTTTTTCCAGCCTCACTCGTTCAGGTCCATCCCCTATAATTTTCAGAATATAACCTTTTTTGTCTTTTATTCGTGCAAATGCATTTATTAATACATCTACTTTTTTTATTTTTTTCAAGCTACATGCAATCATAATAATTTTATTAGCATTTGCAATTTTTCTTTCTAATTTGTTACTATTTATAATATCTGTTTTATTAATTCCAAATAATATCTTATAGTAATCTTTTTCATTTTTGTTTCCATCATATACTTTTAAAAAGTTTTCTTTAATCTTTTTTGATCTAAACACTATTTTATCTACATTTTGATCAGTATTTATAAATCTTTTATAATTTTTCTTCTTAGATAGATATACTATATCAGAATTGTGTAAGCTTGCTAATAAAACACTATGACATGCCTTTGCAACTAATTCCCCTATATAAATTGATGGATTTAACATGTCACATATTATTATATCAGGGTTTTCTTTGTTAATTATTGTTTTTATAATTTTCTTCGCAACGAGTCTTATATCTTTGTTCCGATATCTTACTTTGGGGATTTTAGGAATAGGTACTCTATAAATATTGACATTGTCTAAAATGAAACTTTCTTCATACGCTAGCTTATTCATTGTCTTTGTTTTTTTTAAACATCTAAATATATTAGGGTAATATGGCCATAGTCTTATTACCTTTAATTCATTTTCTTTAACCCATTCCTTTGCAAAATTATGTACGGCATGTGTCGCTTGTATATTAGATTGACTTACATATCCAGGATATAGTGTTGTAATTAAGAGTATCCTCATTCTTATTCCCCTCATAAAGATCTGTTTTTTCTATATATTTAAGATGAATTTATTTTCTTGATGATTTTACTATCAGGTACTAAAGCTGCCAAAATCATTATTAAAGGCATAATTTGAAAACAATTGTAAATAATAGATGGTATCATGTATATTGCACTTCCAATTAATATAGACAAATATAGATATTTAAAAAAACTACGTTTACTTTTAATAACGGGAAATATAAAAATGAAAACAATATAAATCGTACCTACAATTCCATATCTCTTTAAAAATAGCAACCACTCATTATCTACTGAATGTTCATATTCAATTGACTTAGCAGGTCCTAACCCAAATATTGGACTGCTTTTAAAGTGTACAATATGTTCTTCCCAATTTGAGAGTCTTGCTTGAAAACTTGAGTCTGTTCCTATATTAATTCCCCTCATAAGTCTCCAAGTAAGCTCTTGAGGCAGGAAATTGAATATTATAGTGCCGATAGTTATTAAAAATACAACGGAAAAAATAACAACTTTTACTGCTTTTAAATTAATATTTCCTTTAAGAAAATTACTTATATTAGAGCTAAATAAATATAAAAAGGTAAACATGATTATACCAACACTCATAAAAAGAAATCCACTTCTAGATAGAGTCATAAGTACTCCTACAATAAACACCATCATATATAAGATATTCTTTTTCTCTTTGGTTTTTAAATATAAACCCCAAGACAATATAGCCCCTATCCCTGGCATAACTGCATATTCATTAGGATTAGATGTCATGCCAATTACCCTTGGAAAAGGATAATTATTAACTAAAGTTCTAAATTGAGTAGGTGCTATTATTTGAACATATTTTTCATTTAGATTAAATAAATTAAAGTATTGTTGAGTAGCAATTGCCACAGATATTAATAATATAAAAATTGTAAATTTTAAAATCTTGAGTTTATCTTTTTCATTTTTAATTGTCAATAAAATAATTAAATAAATTCCAAGATAAATAAAAATTTTATACAACTCAAAGAAATCGCTAGGTAAAACTTTTATTCCTTTAATTGAACCCACCAATATGGATAATATTATAAAAAAAGAAAAACTTAGATATAGAACTGGAAACCTTATGTTTTGTCTATTTATCCCAGTTTTCTTTCTTAACATTAGTTTCATGTACAAAAAAATTGCACAAATAACTACTATAACTTGTTCTACTCTAAATGCGGGTAAGCTAGTAATTCTAATATCAGGAATTAATATTATTGAAAAAACTATTATATAAATCATCCATAGGTTACTAGATGAATGTTTTTCATAATTATGCCTATCTATCATAAAATTCTCCTGTATTCCCTAATTATTTTTCCCCCAACAACCTCTGATGAGAATTTTTCTTTTATTTCTGTCGCTATGCTTTTTCTATTATATTTACCACTTTGTTGTTTCATATATTTCATGGCTTCTGTTAATTCTATTTTATTATCTACTTCAATTAATAAGCCATTTTTATCATTAATAAACATTTCTGGGCCACCACACTTAGTAGCAATAACCGGAAGTCCTGTTGCCATGGCTTCAATATAGGCTACCCCAAAGGTTTCTAGCTTTGATGCCAAGACAAAACAATGACTTTCTTGCATTTTTTTTGCAATAGTTTTCCTATCCACTAACCCCTCTAAAAACACTTGATTTGCCAAATCCAATTTTTTAATTAATGTTTCAAGAGTTTTTCTTTCTGGCCCTTCTCCATAAATGTATAATTTTATTTTTTTCTTACCTTTGAATGCATCATAAAATGATTTGATTAATAAGACCATTCGTTTGTTTGCTAACAAGTTACCAACTGATATAAAATTAAATGTATCGTAAAATTTATTAAAAGGTTTATACCGAAAGTTTGATGTATCAACTATGTTAGGGATTACTATCGAGGCTACTCCAAATTTATTTTTTAAATTATCAGCTAAATAATTACTAACAGTTATTACTTTTTTCATATAAATATATGTATTATTGCCTATATCCTGATGATAGCCACTTAGCTCATCTTGGTTCATTCCCGAAAAGTGTTCCGTATGTATTAATGGAATACCTGAGTTTTTAAATAACTCAGCAGTTATATATCCCATACCAATAAAATGAGAATGAATTATATCCGGTTCTCCATACTTATTGACTATTTTTTTATATAACCTATTTAATGCAGCTTTTTTGATTTTATTTAAAATATAATTAGGTATCCTACCACAAGGAATATTTATGGCCTCTATTTGTACCCCTTCTTTAACGAAGCTTTCATAGCCCCATTTTCGCCATCTGCGTATAGATCTAACATCTATTACAGCATATACCACTTCAACACCAGCTTTAACAAGAGCCTTTACTTGGTCAAATTCAAAAATGCCATTCATTTTATATTTTTCAGTTGGATAACCCCTCGAAACTATTAATACTTTCATAAATTCAGCCCTTTATGATTTTTATGAACTAACTATTCTTCTCCATGAGAAACTTTTATCTATTACAAATACATTTTACGAAAATCCTTTTTAATTTTCTCAAGGGATTTATAATAATTCTCTAAAAATAACAAGACCAAGAAGACTAAACTTTTTTGAGTCTTTATTTTCTCATACATCCGTAATCTTCTTATTCTTAAAATCTAGACTTTTAAAATATTGCACTTAGCTTATGTTATATGTTTGTATAATTCTATTAATCTCTTTTTCATTTCCGCCCACGAATAATTATTGTACGCAACTTTAGCATTTTTACCAAGTTCTTCCCAATCTAATGATCGACTAATTATCCTGTTAAGTAATTCTTTAAATGACTCTTCAGAATAATCAATGACATACCCCATCTTATTATCATTGACAATTCTATCAATGCCAGAGTTTCTTGCTACAATTATTGGTTTACCTAGCATCATAGCCTCATAAGCCTTATTGGGTGCAGAAAATTTATGATTAGGTATTCCCGGATCATACAAAGCAAACATAAAATCAGTTTTAGAATAAAGTCTAAGAGCTTCTGTATAATCTATCATTCCATAATAATTAATATTAGAATATTTACGACTCATATCCTCCACATAGTTACTTAATGTCCCCATACCAGCAATATTAAGTATTATTTGTGGATAATCCTTTATCACCTCTAAAGCTGATTTTATAAATCTGCTCTTGCCTAAACCACCTACATAAGTAAAAACGACCTTTTGTTTATGGGTATCCTCTTTTTTGGTTTTAAACATATCATCTATAAGCTCATCTGATACAATTGGAGTATTGTGAATAACTGTGAGATTTTTAGGATTACTACCCTCTATTTGTTTTATCCTATCTTCTGTACAAACAATCGTTGAAATTGCGTTATTTATCACCTTAAACTCTATCCTTCTAATAAATGGTTTTAGCTTTGAAGGTAAAGCACTTCTGCTATCAACATAAAAATCCGCGATATGATAAACATATCCCTTTTTAATTATTTTCGATATTAGAAGCACTGGTAGTCCAACGTCCAAATCAAATGCGTGTATTATATCGTACTTATCTTTGTTCCTTAAAAACCAAATGAACACTATTATTTGAAAGGCAATCAACTGAATAATATTGGTTATTCCTTTCCCAGGCGTGCTTTTGAGGTTTATTTCATAATTGTCAATAATTTTATCAGCAATAGCATAATTTTTCTTTTTTATACCTTTTGTCTTTCCTGAGTATCTATTTCTAGATAATATACAAACACTATCGAGTTCATTGCATAATGCATCTGACACCCTAGCCAGTGCAGCGTTTGTTCTAGCTTCAGCATTTCTTGAAATGCAAACTTTCATCATATCCCTCTTTAAATAAAATTTTCTTCACAAATCAAGTATCTCTACAATTTATAAACACCATCAAAATTGCAGATGTTTTTAGTGTCTAAGATTAACTTGTCTTTCACTAACTCAAGATTGTTTTTTATATGATCATGAGCAGTCATTATAACGAGTATTTCAATTTCATTTAAAAAATCTCCAAAGTTCATAAATTGATGATCAACGATTCTCTTCTTAATAAATGGATCATATACTTTAACTCCAAAAGCTAAATGCTCGTCCATTCTTTTAAGAAGTTGTAATGTTGGGCTTTCTCTGGTGTCATCAACGTTTTCTTTATATGCTAAGCCATATATGCCGATTTTAGAAATATCATTAATTTTATGCTCTCTCATTATATCTCGGATCCTACCTAATACATGAGTAGGCATAGAGTCATTAGTTTTTCTAGCCGTTAATATCAAGTTAGTTAGGTCAGGATAATCGCCCACTAAAAACCATGGATCTACAGATATACAGTGACCTCCTACCCCAGGGCCTGGTTGCAGAATGTTAACTCTTGGGTGCTTATTTGCGATACGAATAATCTCATATACATCCATATTATCTGCTCTGCAAATCTTTGCTAATTCATTAGCAAAAGCTATATTAACATCACGATAGGTATTCTCTACTACCTTTGACATTTCAGCTGTTCTAATATCTGTTAGTACAATTTCAGATTTGCAAAAACTAGAGTATAATTCTTTTACTTTTTCACCAATAACTGAGTCATCAGCACCTATTGTTCTAGAATTATATTCAAGCTCGTAAATCATATTTCCTGGAATAATTCTTTCAGGGGCATGGACTAAGTGAACATCCTCTCCAAGGGTAAAACCTCTTTTTTCTATTGCCGGACGGATATGTTTATCAATAGAACCTGGAGATATTGTTGATTCAATAATTAGCACTGCACCTTTTTCACATACATCAAGAACAGTGTTTACAGCAGATACCACATACTTACAATCAATTTTTTTACTTGAATTAACAAAAGGTGTTGGCACAGTAATTATATAGGTATCTGTTTTCTGATATTCAGTAGTAAACTTAATACCCTTGTTTATGGCTTCCTTAAAAAGCTCTTCTAGGCCTTCTTCTTCAAAAGTTAGTTTGCCTTGTGATAATGAATCTACTAATTCTTGATTAATATCTGTTCCTATGACCTCAATGCCACTTCTTGCAAGCATTAATGCTGTTGGGAGTCCTATATAGCCAAGACCAATTACATTAACCATTATTTGTTCTCCTCCGTCACACAATCAATTACTTGAATCAATTTTTTTGTTAAAACCTTAAAGTCGAATTCTTTAGCTCCTACCCTAGCATTTTGACCTAGTTGATCATATTGTGTCTTTGGCATTTCTTTTATATCTAAAATGGCTCTAGCTAAGTCATCCCCAGAAGCATTTTCAATTTCAATTCCGCATTTATACTTATCTATTATTGAGTAGCCCATTTTCACTGTCGAGATAATTGGTTTGCCCGAAGCCATGTATTCAAATAATTTATTAGAGCTATTTCCTCTAGCCCAGTTGTATTGATTCTGAGAATAATTAAGAATATTGACTGATGATTTACTTAAGATATATGGTATAAAACGTTTATTTACAAAGCCTTTTATTTTAACATTAGTTAAACCCTCAACCATAACTCTTTGTTCTAACATTTTCCTTTGGTCTCCGTCACCATATATTAAAAATTGAATGTCTTTATGGTCTTTTAATCGCAAAGCTACATTCAGGATTTTACCTACATCATTTACAGGCCTAATTGCTCCAACATAAACAACATTAAACTTTTTTGCCTCTAAATCAGGATCATCAAGAATATTTAAGTTTGAGGATTTTATAAAAGCATCTAAATCAACACCATTATTTATGTAATATGCTTTCTTTAAATTAATAACCCCACCTTGAAATAAATCCCATTTCTTCTCTTTGATATAATCTGTATCGCCTTCTTTTGTAAATATAAGTGCATCGGCTTTCTTATAAATCCAGTGTTCCCCTGAAACAAGCACTTTTCCAAGAAGGCTATTTTCTTTGACTTTATTGAATGCAAATATAGCTTCTGGCCATAAATCCCGCACTTCACAAATACAAGGTATATTAAATTTTTTAGCTATTTTAATACCTGCCACTAATGTAAGTGGATGTACACTTGAAGCTAATATAATATCTGGTTTGCCATGTTTCTTTGAGTATTCTTTTGCTACTGGAAATAAGTTTTTATAAAATGAAATCATATTGAGAATTCTTTTTTTTCCATTTCCTTTATATTTTGGAGTTTTAATAAATACAAATGGAATGTTATCTCTCGTGTCAGTTGAATATATTCCTTCTTCAATATCTATAACATCACCAGTATTATGTCTTACATTAGCACAGAAAATAGTTGTATTATAACCATTTTTAATCAGGTTCTTTGCAAACCAATAGTGACGTCCACCACGATTTTGGTACATATCAGTAGCATAATGATTCCATAGCCAAATGTTTTTTTTCTTCAACTTTAAGTCCACCTTGAGCTTTTCTTTGTAATGTTTATTGTAGAAAATCCTTTTATAGAATACATGTTGTTTTGTTCTATAAACCGGCTCTGTTTTTCATTGACGTTATATCAATGTATTTTCTTCACAGGCAACCCAATATATGTTCCAGCTTCAGTTATATCCTTAACCACTACAGCACCTGCACCAACTATGCAATCACTGGTAATATTTATATTATTACTTACAACACTTCCTATCCCCAACCATGTGCCCCTCCCGACTATAACAGTACCAGCAATATGTACACCTGGGGATATGTGAGTGTAATCTTCAATTACACAGTCATGATCTATTGTGGCACCGGTATTGACTATACAACCTTTACCTATCATGGTGCTACAGTTAATCACTGTTCCAGCCATTATTACTGTGCCAGCATCTATTTCAACCTGTTCCCCAATAATAGCACTAGGGTGAATTAATATTGGTATACTGGCACCTGCCATTTCAAGGTCAATCAGTATTTTTTCTCTTGTTTTGTTATTGCCTATTGCAACAAAAATCTCATAATCATTTATATATTTTATGGCATCACTAGATTTGCCTATCACCTCTAAGTTCATTGAGGTTTTTATGCTTTCATTATCATCTAAAAATGCTATGCTCTTCCATTTATTCATTTTCACGGCAATGTCAGCAACAACTTTACCATGGCCACTGGCACCGATTATAAGAAGTTTGTTTTTCATAGCTCTACTCTTCCCTTGGTATCTCCCTTGAAGGGCTCCATTGTGGCTGCATTCTCTGAATTGACACCTTCTCTTACAAAAACTTTCTTGAATGTTAAGAGAATAATCTTCAGATCACCAATAAAACTAATACTATCTACATACTCTACATCAAAGTTAAACTTGCTTTCCCAGCTAATAGCATTTCTGCCGT
Source organism: Desulfofalx alkaliphila DSM 12257 (assembly GCF_000711975.1). Classification (NCBI taxonomy): domain Bacteria; kingdom Bacillati; phylum Bacillota; class Clostridia; order Eubacteriales; family Peptococcaceae; genus Desulfofalx; species Desulfofalx alkaliphila. The sequence goes on from NZ_JONT01000003.1 coordinate 69,217, forward strand.
TTACCTGTGCTAAACCTGTTAAACCCGGCCTTACTTCATGTCGTCGTTTTTGATAATCATTGTAAAGGGGCAGGTATTGTACTAATAATGGCCTTGGGCCTATGATTGACATATCACCTTTTAAAATATTAAAAAGTTCAGGGAGTTCATCAAGTGATGTAGATCTTAAAAACTTTCCGAATCGTGTTAACCTCATCCCATCCGGTAATAATTCTCCATTCTCGTCTCTCTTATCCGTCATTGTTCGGAATTTATACATAGTAAAAATTCCTTCATTCAGCCCTGGCCGTTTCTGCTTGAATATTACTGGGCTACCTAGGTTAACTCTTACTAGTAATGCAACAATTAATAAAATCGGACTAAGAACTATAATTGCAATTAATGATAAGATAAAGTCCATTGGCCTTTTAATATACCTTTTATATATCCCACCCTTGGCAGATTGCAAAGGTGGTCTTATATTGGTTTTGACTTTCGTTTGCATTTACCTCCACAACCCTTTTACAATTTCCACAATTCTCCCAAGATCCTCATCATTCATCTTGGTATCGGATGGTAAACATATACCACTCTCAAATAGCTTCTCTGCCACATCTCCGCCAATGTAATCATACTTTTCAAAGAAAGGTTGCATGTGCATTGGCTTCCAGATTGGCCTTGATTCTACATTTTCTATTTCTAGTGCCTCCATAATATCTAGCGGTTTTACCTTACCACTTAGCGTCATACAGCTTAACCAGTAGTTTGGTTCATTCCATTCATTGATAGGCATGAACTCCACACCATCAAGCCCACCTAACTCCCTTTTATAAAACTCAAAAATGTATTTCTTTTTCTTGACTCTTTGATCTAGAACTTTAAGTTGCCCTCTGCCTATTCCGGCAACAATATTGCTCATTCTATAATTAAAACCCAGTTCACTATGCTGGTAGTGTCTTGCTGGGTCGCGACTCTGGGTGGCCCAAAATCTTACTTTAGCAATTCTTTCTTCATTATCAGATACTAACATCCCACCACCAGAGGTGGTGATGATCTTGTTTCCATTAAAAGAAAAGACACCGTAGTCTCCGAAGGTGCCTGTATGTTTTTCTTTATAATATGTACCCAATGACTCAGCAGCATCTTCTATTAATGGTACACTATGTTTATTACATATCTGAATAATTCTGTCCATATCTGCAGATAGGCCATAGAGGTGGACTACAATAACAGCTTTAGGTGAGTATTTTTCAAAAGCTTTTTCTAATGCCTCTGGGCTCATATTCCAAGTCTCATAATCACTATCAATAAAAACCGGGATTGCATTTTGATATATTATCGGATTTGCTGTAGCAGAGAATGTAAGTGTTGGGCAAAAAACAAGGTCTCCTTTGCCTACCCCTGCAGCTTTTAAGGCCATGTGAATTGCAGCTGTGCCTGATGATAATGCTGCCGCTGCCTTGCTGCCCACTTTATCTGCAAGTTCGCTTTCAAATTCGTCAACATTCTTACCAAGGGGCGCTATCCAGTTGGTATCAAAGGCTTCTTGTATGTATTGCATTTCGTATCCTTCATCACTCATGTGTGGTGATGAGAGATAGATTTTTTTTGACAATGCGTGTCATCCTTTCGGGATAGTTAGAAAGTAATAAGTTGGACAGTTAGAAAGCATAACGGTGGTTAGGACTTCGAAATTGATACCATTAGTCCGTTCAACAACCTTCCTACTTCCTCTGCTGATTTTAATGCCTCTTTGTATCTGTTTTCGTCAATATATTTTAATTCTTTTGCTAATAACAGCTGGTATTTCACTTCCTCTAAAGAGCCTCTTGCCATTAATAAAAACCTTTTGTATTCCTTGTTAGATCCTCTTGCTTTACCTTCTACTATATTGCTTGGTATTGAGACTGCTGCTCTTCTTATTTGTGATGTTAGACCGAAAAGCTCCTCTTTAGGAAAACTTTTGGTTAAATCATAAGTTTTTAATACCAACTGATGTGCCTTTTGCCAAACTATAAGTTTACTAGTATCGTTGTACATTAGAGTTCTCCGTTTTTGTTGTTAGACTAAGGGGTTTCCTTCCAACTTTCTACTTTCTACTTTCTTAACGATGATAGACACATCCGTTTCTGTAGAATTTCGTTCAAATCCGGTGTGTCCATTATTCATCTAACTTCCAAGTTCTTGATTCGGCTTTGTCTTCCGCCAGAAGTCTCTAAAGAAGACTAAAAACACACTGGCCATAAATCCTAATACACCTGCAATGGCCACGTTTAACATCTTACGGGGTGCCACTGCTTCCACTGGTAGTGGGGCAGGGTGCAACATTATATATAAGCCCTTACCGCCGGTTTGTAGTGACTGTTCTAGGTATTCCTTTTCAGCTTGCAGTTGTGATACATTGTGGTTTGCTTCATCCCACCTGGTGGCAAGTTTCTCGAATTGCGGATTAATCTGTGGTATTTGAATTACATGGGCACCTTCTCTAATTTCTGTAGTACCCAATAGCTTTGGGGTTTCTTCTAATTCTACTGTAATACTATCTAACAACCGTTCTTCTCTAAGAAGTTCTCTTTCTTTATCATCTATTAGCCTCTTCCGAAAATCTACTACACTATTAGAGGCTAGCTGATTAGCTATTTTTTGGATAGCCTCGGGGTTTTCACCTGAGACAGTAATCATTATTTGATTAGAGTCATTATTTAGCTCAGTTTTAACTGCTTTTTTTAAAGAATTGACAGTATAATTGCTACTATCTAACTGCAGTTCATCATATACTGCCTCAAACCTAGCATGTGTTGCCACTAACTCTTTATAGCTTTCTAATGACAAGCCTTGTTGTTCAACAAATTTTTTGTCGAACATGATGTTGGCTCTGGCTTCATATTTTTCCGAAAGAACAAAAAAACTCAATACACCGGCAAAAAATACCGATACTATACTTACTGCAATTATTATCCATTTGCCCTCTAATATTACCTCTATAAGTTCTCGAAGGCTAATCTCTTCTTCCATAATACGGCAACCCCTTTAATATTATAATTTAAGAAATATATGTTAACCAGTTAGTTTTCTATCCCACACCTTGAATTTTGGTATAAACTGTCTTAAAAACATTTCTGTCTCAACTTGATTTTGAGGTAGCTGCCCTGCCATAATCTCTGCAATTTTCTCTTCTATCAGTTTATAGTTTAAGTTATTTGGTTTTGCTACATATATACGCTTGTGGGTGGTGGCATTGACACCTTCTTCGGCTGTTAACAGCTCTTCATATAGTTTCTCTCCCGGGCGCATGCCGGTAATCACTATATCTATATCTTTTCCCGGTTCAAAGCCAGAAAGCTTAATGATGCTTTTGGCAAGATCCATTATTTTTACCGGGTCACCCATGTCTAAAACAAATATTTCGCCGCCTTTTGCCATGGCCCCTGCTTGGATGACCAGTTGCACCGCTTCGGGGATAGTCATAAAGTATCTGATCATATCAGGGTGGGTTACTGTTAACGGGCCACCTTCAGCTATTTGTTTCTTAAATAGTGGTACGACACTGCCTCTGCTGCCAAGTACGTTGCCAAATCTTACCGCTACAAAATTTGTATTGCTGGTTTTATCCAGATGTTGAATAAACATTTCTGCCACTCTTTTGGTGGCCCCCATTACACTGGTGGGATTTACTGCTTTGTCAGTGGATATAAGAACAAATTTTTTTGAGGCGTACAAATCGGCTAACCGTGCTACATTATATGTACCCATTACATTGTTTTTTATTGCTTCTTCGGGATTGGCCTCCATTAAAGGCACGTGTTTGTGAGCCGCAGCATGAAAGACCACCTGTGGTTTATATACTTTAAATATTTCTTCTATGGCTTTTTTATCTTGCACATCCTTTACTAAAGGAATTTGCTTTACATGTGGATTTGTATTCTTTAGCTCCATTTCTATATCATAAACATTGTTTTCGCAGTTATCAAGTAGCAGTAATTTCCGCGGTGAGTAATTGATAATTTGCCTGCATAGTTCTGAGCCAATTGAACCCCCTGCCCCGGTTACCAGCACCACTTGTCCATGGAGGTACTGGGTTATGCTTTCTAAGTCTAATTTCACGGGATCTCTGCCAAGTAAGTCTTCTACTTGAACTTCTCTGATTTTATTAACCGAAACATCACCATCAATCAACTCAAACATACCTGGTAATATTTTTACCATGGCTTCTGTATCCTGGCAAACCGTTACAATTTCTCTGATAACTTTCCTTTTAGCCGAAGGCATGGCGATAATTATTTCTTGTATAGCAAACTGGCTAACCAATTTTGGTATATCGTTTCTATCACCCAGAACCGGTAAGCTTAGTATTTTTAGTTTTTGTTTATCAATATCATCATCTACAAAGCCGACAATGTTTATTTTACCATTGTAGTGACTTTTTAGCTCCTTTGCCACCAGTACCCCGGCATCACCGGCACCTACTATTAATACCGGTTTGCCTCCTGTGGGCTGGTAAATTTTAAGACCATAATCTCGAACCACCCGCCAGCCCAATCTTGAGCCACCAATTATCACTATGTTAAGCACCCAGCTAATAATAAATACGCTCCTTGGCAGCAGGTGCGAGCCTGAATCCATCAGAAAGTAGGCCACCGTCACGTTTATAGCCATGCCCACTGTAACAGCGGTAATGACGGTAACTAGTTCGCCTATACTAGCATACTGCCACAGCCTATTATATAAGCCGGCTAGATAGAAAACAGCAATGACAATTAGGGTGAAAAATGGTGCTAGGTTTATATATGCGTCTATATACTGGCCAGGTATGGCACCGTCAAAACGTATTAATAGCGCTCCATATATGGCTATATTTATCAGGATAACATCGGTAGCCATTAAAATGACTTTCCGAATTGTATTATTCACTTAAACACACACCTTGTTTGCTATTTTTCAATATCTTAAAGTTCAATAACTATCAACTCTTCAATGCGCTGTTTATTGTTCTCGTTTTGCTCAACAGCAGTCTTTAGCCACTTACGGTGGTTACCTTCATCGCCAAGCTTTTTATAACATGCCGCCAACCAGACCACCGTCTCCCCTTGCAGGTTTTTATCTTTATGGGCTGCATTTAGTAGATTTAGTGACTCTTTATAGTCACCTTGCAAGTAGTTGGCTTTTGCCTGGTAAAGCATATCTTCCCTGGTTATGTTAAAGGGGCGGTTACCTCTTTTGCCTGTTTCCTCTAGTTCTTGTAGTACCGCAACTTTTTGCTCGTAATAGTGTGCAAACAATTGTAGATTTTCTTCAACTTCTCTTTTACCTTTATTATTTATCAAATTAGTCTCTGCCAAATAATAGCTATATTTTATTAGTGCACTATAAATGTTCGGGTTATAGGGGGCTACTTCTAAGGCGTTTTCTAGTACTTGAATAGCCTCATTTATATTACCATTTTGATAGTGTAGATCCGCCAACGCTAGTTTTGTTTTTGAAGAGTATGGCGCACTTTTTTCTAGTTTTGTTAAGGTCTCAATAGCCTTGTTTTGCATAGCCTTATCTTGGCTGGCTTGGCCCAGGGAATTTAACACTGCTGTGTATCTAATGGTTGCATCAATGTTTTTTGAATCCAGCTTATAGGCCTGTTCTATTTTACCTATAAGCAATTCACCCTGCGCCATGGCTTGGTTAGCTTGCTTTAGGCTGCTATGCGCTATCGCAGGCAAAGCATTTGCTACTAAAATAATGCAACTTAACACTGCAAGAGCTATACTATGGTGCTTATTATTTAGTATCGGTTTGTTAATTAAAGCAACTAATTTGCTAGTAAAAGCATCGCCTGCATCTTTTTCATCTAAGCCTATTGCTTCTCTAAATACAATGGCCATCAGCAACCAAATAATTACTGCATAGGCTGAGTATGACATATTAAAATCTAAGAAATTATGGCCCATCAGCATGAAAAACGCTAATATTATTGCTATTAAAAGATAATTGTTTTGGTGCCGGGTTCGCCAATATAAAAGGCCTGCCGTTACTAAAAACGCAGTTACTATCACTGTTAAGGTAATTATACCAAGGGTACCAGTTTCGGCTGCCACCTGCAGGTAATAAATGTGGGCCTGGGTACTGTAGTAAGAATAGCCCTGATATTTCTCAAACAGGGCATTCCACGCACCGCCCCCAGCACCTAGAATGGGATGATCTTTATATATTTTTACCGCATCTTCATAGAACACCAAGCGTGTTGAGGCACTGCTATCTTCTTCGACACTTTGAAAAGTTTCTACCCTGTTGATTAATGTTTGTAATATATGTGGCTCTTCCTCACTAGTTGGTGCAATAGAGGGTGCCACATACACCATGCCAGCAGTAAAGATAACTATCATTACCACCATGGTGGCTGCCTGGCTTATCAATAATTTTTTATTGTTATCTTTAGATTGGTGGTGTATAAAAGAATATATTGCTGATAAAACAATAGCTGTTGCTATTGCCCCCAGTAATACTAGCCAACCACCTTCAGGTATGGCCATCTCTTGGTTTCTTACGTTAACTTGAAAGGTCGCACTCATGATGCTATTGGCTTTTATATACACCAGCATGGCCGGGACAAAGGATATTGCTGTGTATACTATATATGGCACTTTATCCCTAAGGGGGACTATCAATAACGAGATACCATAAACAACAGCAAATACTAGCCATGCCCCACGGGAATAAGTAAGAATAAATACCGAAAACATTAAGGTAGAGGCAGCTAAATATAAGGCAGTGGCTGTGGTGGTTTTAATAGTATCTACTTCTATTAATTCCTGGTTTTTATAGTATGTTTTAAGTGCCATTACAAGGCTGATGAATATGCCTGCGCCTAATATTGCGGCTAGTGTATTGGGGTATTGATAAACAGAGGCTATTCTTGAAGACCATCCCCATAATACTGCATCATTAAATTCCCAGGTGCTCATAGCAACACCGTAGCCGTATAAGGCTGTCCAAACGGCGGTTATGACGATGACATTAAGGGCTATGTATCTGTGTACTCTAGTTATCATAGTTATTAATAAGATGTAGTAAATAACTACATAATGAATATTCCTCAGCAGTTCATCTCTGGCAAGGCCGGGGTCTGCTGCTACAAAAAGGGACAGAAAATACGCAACAGGCAGGCCCCACAGTATTATATCAACCGCCCTGTTAGGAAGGTAGATATCTTTATCGAGAAAATATTTAACTAGTAAAGCAAGTAAGAGAACGATGCTTAATAGGTGTACGGTGAAATAGTCTTCTCTGAAAAACAAGCCGCGAAAATAGGGGGATATTAGTAGTATTAATATCATGGCACCGAATACTAGGTTGCCTAACGTCCAAGGTTTGGCCTGTAGGTTCTGTTCTACTTTTCTTTTTCGTGTCTTTTTTGTCATTGTTCAACATCCTTAAAATATATAAACTACATCTCTAATTTTTCTACAAACAAGCTTAAATTCCTTCTTTTTTTGTTCTAAAACTGTCGGTGTATGGTAAGCGCTTACAAATTAAGTAGCTCTATAAAAAAGAAAATAGCGTCCAAAAAATAACTGGACGCTTAGTAGCTTATTTAGTTACTGCATGGCGTAGGCCCAAGGCTTTTCAAATGCTATAGCCATTAATTGATGTTGGCATATGATATTCAACAGTTCGTTCTTAGCTTGCTCAACTGCAAATTCTGCATTCAACAAATCAGTTTTTGTGGTCATACCTACGTCATTTTTTATTTTTACAACGCGCAAGTTTTCTTCCGCTACACGTAATTTTTCCTGTACACTACTATATTGTTTTTCTAATTGTTCAGCTGTATAGTAGAAAGAGCGCACAGCTAGACGGGTTTGATTTTTTATATCATTAGCAGTAACTCTCGCTTTATCAACTTCAATATCTACAGCCTCATAAGGCACAGTGTTAAAAGGATCCGTAACATCGTATAGACTCCGGTTGAGTCTATTAAAAGTAATGTTTTGTTCTGCCATCCAGACAGCGGGGCTTCTGCTAACTGCTCGGTTCACAGAAGATTCTAGATTATCCACTTCTAGCGGTGACAGTTGTGGATGGTCAACTAAAACTGGTCGGTCTTGAGGCCATAGGCCGATTAAATTATTTAGCTTCTGATAGGCATCGTCTAATGCTTTATTGGTAGCAGACAGTTGGTTTTTAGCTGTCATATAGTCTGACTGGGCGCTGACTGAACCTAAGTTATCAACCATCCCAATTTGACGGCTGATTATCGACATCTTATTAACCCATTCTTTATTTTCTAAATTTAATTGAGCCAACCTAACATTTTCTTGTGCTTGCAACACCTCGTTATAGGCTTTGATGGTAGACATAGCTACACTATCCTCTGTTGCTGTATAATCCCGCATTGAACTCTGCCATGCTAAATCCGCCTGAACTAGGTTTGTAAATGTACGAGCAGCATTAGAATTGGGCGTTGGTTCTGCGGGAATAAACAAAACTTTGTCATTGATAAAATCTCGCACTTCTTTACTGCGATCAATTTCATATTGTGCAACTTGGAGTCTGTATGCATTGGCAATAGCATTATCTATTGCCGTTTGTAATGTTAACTCCGGGGTTACTGGTTCTTTCGCCCATGTGGGTGAAATAGATACAGCGAACACAATAACAGTAATCAATAGTAACCTTAAGCATTTTGTCACTATATCACCTCTAAATTTTTCACATGTTAAGATATGATGAAAGCCCGGCCCTAAGGGCCGGGCTTTCAATTAGCCTAAATAGTTCTTATTTCATGTCGATTACTACTTGACCGCTTGCAAAACCTACTGTAGCTCCAAAAGCTTCAGCTACAAAGCGGGCAGGTAGCATGGTGCGATCGTTGCTAATTTCTGGAGCTACGTCCATAGTAGTTACACTACCATTAACATCGATGCTGTTGCTACCAATTGTCAGTGCTACAGTGGTGTCACCCTTAGTCAGGGTAACTACTCCACCTTCGTAAGCTACGTCATCTTCATCTACGCCCAGAGCATATGCTAAGAAGCGTACAGGTACATAAGTGCGATCGTTCTTAATGTAAGGAGCAGCGTCCATTACTCTCATGGTGCCATCTACGTTGTAGATCGTGCTACCAACAGTGAACATCGCGAAACCAGCGTCACCTTGAGCAGGAGTGGTTACTTTAGCATTTACTGCTTTGTCTACGGTGTTGTTGTTCGGGAAGATAGCCCCATCGGTTGTTCTGAATACAGTTCTGTCGCTATGACTAGAATCTACAACTCTTTCATCACTGGATTCATACTTCAGAGTTCCTCTGTAGTAATCTTCAACTTCATTTCTATCGTTAACTTCGTTTACTGCTGCACCCTTAATACTTACAGAAATGTCAGCTTCAGGTACAGTACGGTCTACTACATACTCAATTCCGGTAATTTTAATTGTACTGGCTTCTGTACTTTCACTATCAATCGGAATAACGAGTACTCTGTCATCGTGGCCACCTAATGACCTAGTTGTTAAACCATAGGTGTCAATCTTCAGGTCACCTTCAGTAACTTCGACTTTCGGTGTGCTAGCATAACGAACACCTTGTGGCAATTCAACTATAAGATCTTTATCTTTCTTAATTGCACGTTCGTCGTTTTCAGTGATAGTTAAGTCACCAGCTTTAGAAACTGAGCCAATGGCTACGTTAGTAACACCACTAGCAGAGATGGTTACTGGCTTAATTACGTTAGCTAAAACGACTTCACCCTTCAGTCCTGCAGTGCCGCCGATTTCAGCCACTAAGTCACCAGAGAAACCAGGCTGTACTACTACTTCTAAGTCTCCTAAGGAAAGCTCAGCTGCATCGTTGGATTCTCCAACAACCTTCCATCTAGCAGTTTTACCATCGGTACCGGTAAATCCATCAAACTCAAGTTTTACGCCTGCATCACTATCACTATCTATTTCACCCCATCTAGCATGTGAAGGCAAAGTTATAGTAATGGTGCGGCCATCAATCAAACTCTTTTGTACAGATTCTTTAATTACTACTTCAGCTACTTCTTGCTCAACTTGACCAGAATAGATGGTAGGAACATCTTTGGTAGAGATTGTAACATCATAGTCACCATAGCTACCAATTACCAAGGATGATGGTGAGAAGTCACTCTTACCACGTACTTGTACGGTCACTTCACCAACTTTAGCATCAGTTTCATCGTCAACTTCAACTGCTAATATTAATTCAAAAGTAGTTTCTTTTGAGGTCTTCTTATTCATATCGATTCTAAGCTCATCATCGCCTATGCCATTCATTGTGAGCTTCACGTCACCGGTACCATCGGTTTTTACTTCATCACCCCAAATTGTGTTAACATCCGCATCGGCCCAAGCAAAACCGCTGGGCAGTCTGAGTCTTAAGGAATCTCTTCCTTTTTCCAGAGCCCCAGCTTTCTTTTCAGTTACACGGATTACCACATGGTCGCCATCTCTGGTACCTTCGCTACTAAAGGTAGGAGTATTGGTTACAGCCAACTCAACTTTGTCACTGCCAGTAACTACACTACCGAGGTTTACACTACCGCTAGTAAAAGCAGAGTTGCTAGGTGCACTTGCTGTTACTGTAACAGGACCGCTGTATCCGTTTTTAACATATACGTTAGGGAAATCTATTCTGATGAAAGCGTTTTCACCTGCGATGCTAACAGCATTCACTGTAATCATAAACTCATTTTGAGTTAATCTTTGAACCTCTATGTCATTTATAGACAATTCGTTGGTGTCCCCAGCATAGTTACTAGGAACAGTAATTCTTACGGTATCGGTACCAGATGTAATTCCGCTGTTCCTTTGATCAGTACCAGCTTTTATTGAATAGGTAGAGCCTGATACAGTTATTTCGGTACCAATTTCAAAGTCGGCTGGCAACCTTAAACTAACAGAGTTTCCGGAATCATCAAGGATACCACCATCAACTTTAATCAACATAGAACCAACATTGCCCCATTCGCCATCATTAACACTGGGTGCCAATAGTGCTCTGTACTCAGTGCCACTAGCAAATGCACTTACTGGCAACAGCATGCTGAACATCATTACCATAGCCAGCATAATAGCCATGGTTCTTTTTGATCTCTTAAAGTTCAATTTGTTTCCCTCCTAAGTTGTTGTTTTGTTTTCCCGGACTTTATACCGGTTGGTCTATTGACCAAGTTATTGATTAGTTAGTTAGGACGAACCATCCCCCTTGATTAGGTTCGCCATCCCCCCTTTCAATAAGAATTATGAAAAGGTGCCGAGGTTTTTGCCATTTGTTATAATCTGATAGTATTGGGCACCAATTGCTAAGTATGGTGTTTTCTACATCAAGTGGCAAAAACCCTTCTAATATGGGTCTTTTTTTATCGGCAGTTTAAAAATTACTGTTTTGCCGATACATTACGATAGACGAGATGTTTTCCAAAAAGGTTCCCATTTGGTTGTAATTTTTTTACCAAATGCTAAATTTTTGGGTCTATCGCAACATTAAAGGAAGCGGTTGTAAGTGCTTCCAACATAATAGACGGGAGTTGTTTTGTTTTTGTTCCCAGTTTTTTATGTTTTTGGTTAAACAATATGCATTATATGTTAATGGTGGGTATAAGATTCCATTTCGAGGTGTATTATATAGGTGTGTTTGTGTGGGAGAGGGCGGGCATGGAAACCCGCCCCTACGCATATAAGGTAATTTCTGTGGTTTGGATGGGGTGGTTGGATGTACTACAGGGTTTTAGTGTTAATTCTGGTAATGTTTTTTTCATTTGGATTAATATCTAAACCTTCTCATGCTTCTTCTGATGTTAATGTGATTGTGCTTTGGACGGATGATGGGCGGTTGAAGGCTGCTACTTTGATGTGTGTCAAGCCTGAGAGTGAACGCACCGGTGTTATTGCGGTGCCGCGGTATGTTCAGGTGCCCTTGGGTGAGATGTATGTTTCTGTTGAAGAGTATTATTCTCTTCAAGGGCGTGATAGTTTAATTTCTTTATTAGAGAATAAGTTTGATTTTACTATCCATAGTTATGTGAGTATTGAACAGAAGGCTGTGGAGTATACCAGCAGGATATTGGGTGAGATTTTAGTAGGAGAAGATACTACCACTGTGGTTGATGCCTTTGAGGGGACATTGCAGGAGATACGGCGGGATGATCAGGCGGTAGTGCAGGCATTGGCTCGACGGTTGTTTCAGCCGGATGCGTTGATACGGTTACCTTATTTGACCTATGTTTTTATGACTAATATTGAGACTAATTTTCGGGAGCGGGATGTATTGACGGTGTTTTGGGCAGTGCGTAGTCATGGGGTGGATACCATGAAGAAGCGGGCGGTGCCGGGGGAAGATTATTTTGTTGATGGGCAGAAGGTACGGTTTGTGGAGGATGAGGCCTGGGAGTTGGTTTTGCAAGAGGTTACGGGGTAATTGCATGTAATAATGCACGTTTTAGGGCGCGATGAATCGCGCCCCTACAGTGTGCAATGTGATTATTTGGGGGTTCCCCCGTTTTTTATGTGATTATTAGCCCATTACTTTTCTAAAGAGCTTTTTGTTCTTCGGTGTCGGCAGTATGTTCATCATGGCCAGGGCTTTGCCTGTGCCTATGGCCACCGAGCTGATGGCTTCTTCTGATACGTATACCGGCAGGCCGGTTTCTTTGCTAATTAGTTTATCAAAGTTGTGCAGCAGGGCTCCGCCGCCGGTCATGATTATGCCCTTGTTTACTATGTCGGCCGCCAGTTCAGGCGGGGTGTGTTCCAGCACTTCTTTTACCGCGCTTACCACCGCTTCCAGGGGTTCGTATATCGCCTCGTATACTTGGCTGGTGGTAACGGTGATGGCTTTTGGTAAGCCTGTTACCAGGTCGCGGCCCCTTATTTGGGTGCTGCGGTTGTCGTCTACTAGGGCACTGCCCACTTCTACTTTTATTTCTTCACCGGTGCGCTCGCCAATCATTAGGTTAAATTCCCTTCTGATATATCTTACGATGGCTTCGTCAAATTTATCGCCGCCCACCCGTAAAGAGCGGCTGCATACTATGCCGCCCAGTGACAGCACCGCCACGTCGGTGGTGCCGCCGCCGATGTCTACCACCATGGAACCGCTGGGTTCTGAGATATCCAGACCGGCGCCCAGTGCCGCAGCTAAAGGCTCTTCTATTAGGTGGGCCTGTTTTGCACCGGCTTGAATTGCTGCCTGGCGCACCGCCCGTTCTTCTACACCGGTAACCCCCGAGGGGATGCATACCATTACCCGGGGCTTAAAGAACAATTTTTTTACGTTGGCTTTATTAATGAAGTAGCGAAGCATTTTCTCGGTAACATCGTAGTCAGCTATAACCCCTTCCCTTAGGGGGCGAATTGCCACAATGTTGCCCGGTGTACGGCCCAGCATGCGGCGGGCTTCTTCTCCCACTGCAATAATTTTTCCGGTGTCTTTATTTATTGCCACCACCGAGGGTTCCTGTAGTACTATTCCTTTGCCTTTAACAAAGACCAGTACGCTGGCTGTGCCCAGGTCTACCCCTATGTCGGTTGATCCAAAAAGTCCGAACATTTTAGTACGTTTCCTCCCCGATTTGTTCCACTGGTTTACATATGTGGGTGGGCATAGTCGCCCGCCCCTGCGTTAAAATAGACAAGTTTTGGGATCGGGTTGGGTTCGATAAATCGAACCCCCACATAATCGATAATAGAAGCTCACGTATTACATAATCGATTTACCTAGTGATAATCAAAACCCTACATAATCATCAATACGTAAAACCGTTCCCTACAAGATTTGACGGGGAAAGCCACCCGCCCCAACAGGGCATTGGACAAGTTGGTTGTCTGTTATCGAGCTTAAAGACCTTATGTGTTTTCTTAGGCTTGTCTATTTTTTAAGCAAGAAAAAATTAGTGGAACTTGAAATATATTTATTACTTTTGCTATCATTCGACTTTTTGGCTGGAAATCCTCTAATACTGTATAAATATACTTAACCTAATTCCTTGTATTTTTTTCTAGTTGCCTCGCCTCCACGGAGGTGGCGTTCTGATTTGTTTATGTCCAGTATCTTTTTAACTTCTCTGGCCAACTCTTTGTTTAATGACGGCAGCCGTTCTGTCATGTCTTTATGTACCGTGCTTTTGCTTACCTGAAATACCTGGGCGGTTTGACGTACGGTTGCCCCGGTTTCCAGAATGTAGGCGCAAATTTCTAATACGCGTTTTTGTATATATTCTTGCATCCCCCTACCTCCCCGGGCACACTTTTGAACGAGAATCCTTTGGATTGTTAATCACCCTTAAAAACCCGCCGCCTGTGGGGCGGGGTTCTAAGACGGGTTAGTTTGTGATAACTATTTAGATATATATGCCGGACAGGTTAAATAATGCTAAGAAATCGCTTGGAATTAAATGGGGGCGCATCCATGGGCTAGTTGCTATAAGGGGTTAATGGGGTGGCCGTTTTCCATCAAGGTAAATTCAACCTGTGAATCTTGTTCCACACCAAGTATGTCACCTTGATCAACCTCTTGATTAACTTTTACCTGCACCTGGCTTAGGCCGCTGTATTTGGTCTGATATCCTTGACCGTGGTCTATTATTACCATAAATCCCTTATGGGGGTGTTGGTCTATGTCTACTACTTTGCCCGGCAAGGCTGCCTTTACCGTTTCATCCTCCGGTACTGCAAATTTTAGCCCCTCACTGATGCGGTAGTCGTTATATTGTTCCGAAAAGTAGGGTTGGTGGTAGGTGAGTATTAGCTCTCCCTTTACCGGCAGGGCCAGCCGGTTTAGGTCTACCTGTGCTTGCTGCCTTTCTCTCTCTTCCTTTGGTTGTTCAATTGGTTCGTTTACTTGTTGGTGACTTTCTACAGCGGCTTTATGGCCGGTGTCCTTTACCACCGGCTGGTTTGGTGCCAGCACAACGAATTTAAGCAGGGTAAAGGTTGCCACCAAGACCATAAGGGCTGCAGCTGCATATACCCCGCCGCCCCTAAATAGCCATTTTTTTAACCATTCACGGTGTTTTTCCATGGCGTCTTTGTTTTTTAGTTTTTGTTTTAGGCTGTCAAATGGCCACATTGTTTATCACCTCAGTTGTAGTTTTGACCTTTGTTTGGGCTTTTATACATGAATGGCTGTGCGGGCTCGATGAATCAAGCCCCTACATTTTTGTTAATTGTACGGGTGGTTAAAATTATGGGGCATTATTGTCGGTCTGTTGTGTTGTGCGAATGTGGGGGTGAGGGTTTTGGGTTCAATGAATCGAACCCCTACATTTTTTGTTGATTGTCGGGGCGAAATTTGAGGTGTTATAAAAATTGCGGGTATGGGTTTGGTTGTAGGGGCGCGATTTATCGCGCCCAATATTATTTTAGCTCTGCCAGTTCTGTGCCCGGGTAGTAGTGGGATAAGATTTCTTGGTGGGTTTTTTTATTTTCTGCCATGCCCTTGGCGCCGTATTGGCACATGCCTATGCCGTGGCCGTGGCCTGTGGTGGTGAAGGTGATCTTGTTTTCATGTATTTCGTATTCAAACCAGGTTGATCTCAGGTTTAACAGTTCTCTAAAGACGGTGGCCGGTATTTGTTTTTCTGCTATGTTAACGGTTTTGGGCCTGCCTGTGCTGGTTTGTTCCGCTATTGTCGGCAGGGCCGTTAGGTCTGCCTGCAGCCTTTCTGCCACCTTATTCAGTGGGTAGGTCACTGTGCGCACCGGGTGTGGGTCGCTGCAATGGGGGCAGGGTACGCTTTTTAGGTAGGGCAGTTCTACCTGCCATACATCGCCGGAATTTTCGGTGTAGCCGCCGCCGCAGGATGCGTGGTAGGCCGCTGTGATTAGTTCCTTGTTATAAACCAGCACCTTGTTTCTTGTGCCGTCCACCGCCCTTTTTATTTTAAAGTAGTTTTGGTAGTAACTCAGTTTGCCCCAGCGTGCCATCATCTCTTCGGTTGATATCCAGGCCTGGCCGTGGCGGGGGTCGTCGCATAGGTCTGCCCCCGGGTGTGCAGGGTTTTCTACCCCACCGGGCAGCAGTCTTTGGGCGGCGTAGGTGCGGGCCGCCACCGCCTGGGCCTTCAGGGCCTCTGTGGGGAAGTTGGCAGGCATTTCCGCCGCCACCACTCCCAGAAGGTATTCCTCTAGGGCCAGCGTTTCTATTTCACCGGTCTGGTGCCGGTAAAGTTTTATTTCGGTTGTGGTTACCGGTATTTGTCGGTCTTTAAGTAATATGTTGGGCAGTGTGAGAGCAGCAACCGCGATTAGTATTAGGCCCAGGGCCAGTTTTTTCATTGGTGTTCACCTCGCATTGGTTTGTCCAATATGTATATGTATATGCGGGTGAAGTGGGGTTTAGAACACCAGTTTTTACTCAAATTAATAGCTCATTATGTCGCAATATGACAATACACAATTGAAGGAATTTTCGCATTATTGGTGTAATAATGTTATAAATTTTCGAGTGAACTCATTTAATTATAGTAGCTCGAATTATATTATAAGGAGGGAGTAATATTGACCATTGCGCTTTTCGTCTTAGGAGTAATAGGTTTGTTTTTTGGGCCAATAGGGTGGGTAGTTTCATTTGTGTGCTTCAGCCTATTCGTAGTAAGTCTTTTTACAAAAGGCGTTATCGGTACCGGGAAATTAATTATGAGTACAAAATGCCCTTACTGCAGGACTAAAATAAGCCGTAGTGCTTCTATTTGTCCGCAGTGTGGCAGTACTATTGAAAAAGAAAAGGTTGCGGGTACATAAAGTATTTAAGGGTGAAGTAGCCTTCACCCTTCTTTCATTATCATCCCTATATCTTCTAGTGAACATCTATGCGTGTTATTTCTGCACCCAGGGCCCTTAATTTTTCTTCCAGTTTATAGTAGCCCCGGTTTATATGATAAAGGTTGCTTATTTCCGTTTCACCTTCTGCGGCCAGGCCGGCTATTATTAAGGCGGCGCCGGCCCTTAGGTCGGTGGCCTTTACCTGGGTGCCGTTTAGGCGTTCTACACCGTACACTATGGCAGTGTGTCCTTCGGTCTTTATTTTTGCTCCCATGCGCTTTAGTTCGTTTACGTGCATAAAGCGGTTTTCAAATACCGTTTCCGTAATTACACTGGTGCCCTTGGCTATTGTCATCAGTGCCATCATTTGGGCCTGCATATCTGTGGGAAAGCCCGGGTAGGGCAGTGTCTTGATGTCTACCCCCTTTAGCTTTCCGTTAGATATTACCCTCAGGCCGTTTTCTTCTTCTACTACTTCTACACCGGTCTCCTTTAACTTGGCCACCACCGGCTTGAGGTGATCGGCTATTACGTTATCAACCAGCACGTTGCCGCCGGTAATGGCCGCTGCCACCATATAGGTGCCGGCCTCTATGCGATCGGGTATTACGTTGTGGCTGGTTCCGTGCAGTGATTTCTTACCTTCAATGCGGATTACCTTGGTGCCGGCACCCTTTATTTTTCCCCCGCAGGCGTTTATAAAGTTGGCCAGGTCGGTAATTTCCGGTTCCTCGGCTGCGTTTTCTATTATGGTTAGGCCTTGGGCCAGCGAAGCCGCCATCATAATGTTTTCGGTGGCTCCTACACTGGGAAAGTCCAAGTATATTTTGTTGCCGGTAAGTTTAGGGGCCACCGCTTCAATATAACCTTTGCCATAGGTAACCTTGGCGCCCAGGGCCTCAAAACCCTTAAGGTGCAGGTCAATGGGCCTGGTGCCGATGGCGCAGCCGCCCGGAAGGGAAATACGGGCTTTGCCGGTGCGGGCCAAGAGCGGCCCCATCACCAGAAATGAGGCCCGCATGCGGCGCACATAGTCGTAGGGAGCTTCCGATGCCCTTATCTCTCCGGCGGTTACCGTCATCTGGTCTTCGCTTATAACTACCCGGGCGCCCAGATGGCGCAGTACTTCGCCGATGGTGTGCACGTCCGTTAGGTTTGGCACTCCGCTTATAAGGCACTTTTCCGTTGTCAGTAGGGTGGCGGCAATGATGGGCAGCACGGCGTTTTTGGCGCCGTTCACCCTAACTGTGCCCTTTAATGGCCTGCCACCGCATACGATAAGTTTTTGCATGACTTATATCCCCGTTTACATGGTCTTTAATTTTAGTATTGACCTTTTCTGTTAGTAGTAAACGAGTAATTATTTGGGCTTTAGTTGGTTGGTCAGTAGGCTTGTTGGGGGCATGGGCGGGCGGTTAAACATCAAAAACCGCCACCTGGGGTGGCGGTTTTCTTGCGGTTATTGGATGCTGTTTATGGCAGCTGTTAGGTATCTGTAGTTGTTATTGTATTGATTTATCAGTTTTTCATTATACAGTTCATTGAAGCTGTCTCCGCTTACATCCACTGCGCTGCCTTCGCTGTCTATGCCATCATAGGTGATTTGGAAAAATTCTTTTACATTCTCCCTGTTCTTTTGGCCCAATACTAGTCTGTTTGTGTAAATGGGTTCATCTTTTAATTTATTGGCAAAGTCTTTTTCTTCCAGTACTGCTTGACACTGTTCAAACAGTTGATCTACTTCTGCTTTTAGCTCATAGAGCTCCATAATCATTTTGTTGTATGTTACTTGTCCATTAATCCATTGGTCCACGGTATCATCAGCGCTTATTACTATATTGTGTAGTTGGTCCCGCCATTCTTTTTCCAGTTCCGCCAATTCTTCTAATGTTGTTTTGTTGGCTTCATCAATTACTTCGTCTACATCTGCGTCGTCAGCAACTTCATTTGGGTCCAGGTCCCTCTGTTGTTCAGTCGGCTGGCCCTTGTCAGGGGTATCTGCTTCATTATCGCTGGCTCCTCCACAGCCGGCCAGTATTAGGGCCCCAATTAGGAAAACCGCTAAAAGTGTCAGCCTTAGTGTTTTTTTCATGTTAACTCCCCTTTTTACTTTATTTCATCTTGTATTTCTACGTTGATTTGTTTTTTCCTCTAATTTGTTACAAAAACTGTAACTTTCTACTGCTGCACCTGGGCTTATGCAGGAGGCAAAAAAGCCAGGGGTGAAATCCCCTGACTTTATTTGTTGCCGCTACTTTTGTGCGGCGCTTATTCTGTTTATCGCTCTTTTTAGAGCGGCCTCGGCGCGGGCAATATCGATGTTTTCGCTTTTTTGGGCCAGGCGTTGTTCAGCACGGCGCTTGGCCTCTTCAGCTCTGGCCACATCGATTTGGTCCGCCCGTTCAGCAGTGTCGGCCAGTACCACCACACGGCTGTTTTTTACCTCCACAAAGCCGCCGCTTATGGCAACTTTGATTGTCTTTCCGTCTTGGGTTAGCCTTAGCACACCGGTTTTCAGTGCGCTTACCAGCGGGGTGTGCTCGGGCAAGAAGCCCAGCTCACCTTCGCTGCCAGGGGCAACAACGTAATCAACTTCCTCACTGAACACCACTTTTTCAGGGGTGACAATATCAAGGCGTTGGGTTTTCGCCATATTATGCACTTCCCTCTAAAATCTTCTTGCCTTTCTCTACCGCTTCATCAATGGTACCTACATACAGGAAGGCTGCTTCCGGTAGGTCATCATGCTTACCGTCAAGAATTTCTTGGAATCCGCGGATGGTTTCTTTCAGTGGTACGTACTGACCCGGTGTACCTGTAAAGGCTTCAGCCACGTGGAAGGCCTGGGACAAGAAGCGCTGCAGCTTACGGGCACGGGCCACTATCAGCTTATCTTCTTCTGATAATTCGTCCATACCCAGAATTGCGATGATGTCTTGCAGTTCCTTGTAGCGCTGCAGTACACTCTGCACACCACGGGCACATTCATAGTGTTCTTTACCCACTACACCGGGGTCCAGGATGCGTGAGGTACTGTCCAGCGGGTCAACGGCAGGGTAAATACCCAGTTCCGCAATTTGACGGGACAACACAACGGTAGCATCCAAGTGAGCAAATGATGTTGCCGGAGCAGGGTCAGTCAAGTCGTCCGCAGGCACATAAACTGCCTGAATGGAGGTGATAGAACCCTTGGTGGTTGAAGTAATACGCTCCTGCATCTGACCCATTTCAGTGGCCAGGGTAGGCTGGTAACCAACCGCCGAAGGCATCCGGCCCAGCAGCGCAGAAACCTCAGAACCGGCCTGGGTAAAGCGGAAGATGTTATCAATAAAGAGTAGCACGTCGGCGCCTTGGTCACGGTAGTGCTCGCACAGGGTTAGGCCGGTCAGTGCCACACGAAGACGGGCTCCGGGCGGTTCGTTCATCTGACCGAACACCAGCATACATCTATCCAAAACGCCTGTCTCTTTCATTTCATGGTACAAGTCGTTACCTTCACGGGTACGCTCTCCAACGCCAGCAAAGGCGGAAATACCACCGTGCTGCTGGGCAATGTTGTTAATGAGCTCCATGATGATAACGGTTTTACCAACACCGGCACCACCGAACAAGCCGATCTTACCACCCTTAAGGAAGGGAATCATCAGGTCGATAACTTTGATACCGGTTTCCAGCATCTCAGCTTTGGTAGATTGTTCTACCAGCGGAGGAGCCGGGTTATGAATTGGGAAGGTTTCAGCTCCCTCAATAGGTGGCAACCCGTCAATGGGCTGCCCCAGTACGTCCAACATACGACCGAGTACAGGTTTACCCACCGGGACAGAGATGGGTCCACCGGTGTCCACCACTTTCATGCCCCGCACAAGACCTTCTGTGGAGGACATAGCAATGGTACGTACACGGTTGTTACCAAGGTGCAGGGCTGTTTCCAGAGTTAGGTTCCACTCGCCATAATCGCGATCCTGATCTTCGGAACGGATTTTTAACGCGTTATATATATCAGGTATCTGGCCGGGCGGAAACTCTACGTCTACAACAACACCCGCGACCGATATAACATGGCCTACGTTCATTACGTTCTCCGACCTCCTTGCCGTGTCGAGATATTACTGCATTTTATTATTCCAGTGCCGCTGCGCCACCAACAATTTCGGAAATTTCCTTGGTGATGGCAGCCTGACGGGCACGGTTCAATGACAGGGTAAGCTTGTCAATCATTTCTTTGGCGTTGCTGGTAGCAGAGTCCATTGCTGTCATACGGGCACCTTGTTCACCGGCCTTGGCCTCTAACATTGCCCGGAAGACGCTTACCTCTACATACTTGGGCAAAAGATCCCCCAGTACAGACTCAGCATCGGGTTCATACAGATAGGAAACCATTTCCTTCTTCTGTTCGCCTTCTCCGTCCTTCTTTTCCTCAGGAGTTTCTATGGGCAGCAGCTTAACCGTTGTGGGCCGCTGGGTCAAGACGTTTACAAACTCACTGTAGACTAAGAACACCTGGTCGAACTCACCGGCTGAGTATTTCTCTATTACAAATTGCGCCACTTCCTTAGCTTGGTTAAAACTAATGTTCTCACCAAGCTGAACAAACTCTGCACTTATTTCTATATTCCGGCGCCTGAAGTAGTCGCGGCCTTTACGGCCCACCGCCACCAGGGATACATTGTCCTGATCCCCTATATCGCGGGCACAACGCCGGATAACGTTTGCGTTGAAACCACCACACAAGCCTTTATCGGCAGTAATAAGGATATAGGCGATCTTTTTAGGTTCACGCACCTCCAGCAGTGGGTGACTCACCGATCCGCCGGCGGCAGCGCTCACCCGCCCCAGCACAGATGTTAGCTTGGTGGCAAAGGGCCGGGCGGCAGTTGCCGCCTCTTGGGCGCGGCGCAGCTTAGCCGCGGCCACCATCTTCATGGCCTTGGTAATCTGCTGGGTGCTTTTAACACTCCTAATCCGGCGCCGAATATCTTGCGCACTAGCCAAAAATTCTCACCACCTTACTCTTCAAACTGCCACTACTATACAAAGGTCTTTTTGAATTCCTCAATTGCCGCCTTCAACTTTTCTTCGGTTTCGGGCTTAATTTCTGCATCGTCTTTAATGGCTTTAATTATCTCAGCCTTATTGGAGCGCAAGTACTGCAGTAACCCTTGCTCAAAGGGGCGTACCTGTTCTAGCGGCAGATCATCCAAGTAACCGCGCACTGCGGTATAAATGGAGATAACTTGTTCTTCAACCGGCATTGGTTGATATTGCCCTTGCTTGAGAATTTCCATTGAGCGGGCACCGCGGTTTAGGCGGGCCAAGGTGGCTTTATCCAGGTCAGAACCAAACTGGGCGAATGCGGCCAGTTCACGGTACTGGGCCAGGTCAAGGCGCAGTGTACCGGCAACCTGTTTCATGGCCTTAATCTGCGCAGCACCACCCACACGGGATACTGACAAACCAACGTCAACGGCCGGACGCATACCCGAGTTAAACAGGTCTGTGTCTAGGAAGATTTGGCCGTCAGTAATGGAGATAACGTTAGTGGGAATGTACGCAGAAACGTCACCCGCTTGGGTTTCAATAATTGGCAGCGCGGTCAGTGAACCGCCGCCAAAGTCTTCGTTTAACTTGGCAGCACGCTCGAGCAAGCGAGAGTGCAGGTAGAATACGTCACCGGGGAAAGCCTCACGTCCGGGCGGACGGCGCAGCAACAGTGACAATTCACGGTAAGCAATGGCCTGCTTAGACAGGTCGTCGTATACCACCAACACGTCTCTTCCTTGCTCCATAAACTCTTCACCTATTGTACAGCCCGCATAGGGAGCAATGTATAAAAGCGGTGAGGGTTCAGAGGCGTTGGCAGCAACAACGGTGGTATATTCCATTGCACCGTGAGCTTCTAAAGTGGAAATAACGTTGGCCACGGTGGAAGCCTTTTGGCCCACTGCCACGTAAATACAAAGCATGTTTTGGCCTTTTTGGTTGATAATGGTGTCCACCGCCAGGGCTGTTTTACCTGTTTGACGGTCACCGATAATCAACTCACGCTGACCACGGCCAATGGGAATCATGGAGTCTACAGCTTTTAAACCGGTCTGCATCGGCTGGTGCACCGACTTACGGGTAATAACCCCCGGCGCAATACGCTCGATGGGACGGAACTTATCACTTTTAATAGGGCCCTTGCCATCAATGGGCTGGCCTAATGGGTTAACAACACGACCAACTAATGCATCACCAACAGGTACAGAGATAATACGACCGGTGCGCTTAACGGTGTCACCCTCTTTAATGTGGGTGTAGGGCCCCATGATAACACAACCGATGTTATCTTCCTCAAGGTTTAAGGCCATACCCAGGGTGCCGCCGGGAAACTCAAGCAGCTCACTGGCCATACATTCTTCCAGGCCATATACACGGGCGATACCGTCACCAACTTGGATAACGGTTCCCACGTCGGTTACTTCTACTTGGGCCTGGTATTTATCAATCTGCTGCCTGATAATTGAGCTAATCTCTTCAGGTCGCAAATTCATCTACCACTTCACCCCTATCTTCTACTAACTTGATTGTGACATGAGGCGTTGTCTTAGGGATTCAAGTTTATGCTTGACACTGCCGTCAATAACCTTATCCCCTATTCTTACTAACAAACCGCCTATCAGAGAAGCATCAACTTTGTATTCCGGACTAACTTCTTTGCCGGCCAGCTTATTTAATACCCCGGCCAGCTGTTCCTTCTGCCCGTCTGACAACTCTACGGCAGATACTACCTGTGCATCTACCTTGTTGCGGGCAGCGTTAGCCAGGTGGATAAATTCAACAACAATATCATTTAGATAAGCTTCACGCTGACGGTCCATAAGCAGGTACAAAAAGTTCATAATTGTTTCCGACACGCGACCCTCAAATAGCTGCTTGAGAACTTCACGTTTTTCAGCGGCGGTGATTTGAGGATGGTATAAAATCCTTTGGATACCCCGCTCGCTTTCAACAACTTGAGATACGCCTTTAAGCTCTTCTTCCATTGCGTCCAGCTTATTGTTGTCAACGGCAATTTCATAAAGTGCTTGGGCGTACCTTCTCGCCACCGCACCCCTTAACATGGTAATTTACCTGCCTCATCAACGTATTTTTCAACCAGATCTTCATGCAATTCATCGGTGATTTTATCGGAAACAACTTTTGAAGCAACAAGAATTGATAAGCCAGCCACTTCTTTTCTTAATTCCACAACAGCCTTTTCGCGCTCTCTTTCAATATCTTGCAGCGCATTGTCTTTTACGCGGTTAGCCTCAGTTTTAGCATTCTCAATTATTTGAGCGGCTTCATCTTCGGCCGTCTTAGTTGCCCTTTGAATAATTGCTTGGGCTTCTTCTCTGGCTTTAGCTAAGTCAGCGTTTAATTGCATGCGTATTTTTTCAGCCTCTTGACGGCTGTTTTCCGCAGCGGCAACATCTTCGCCGATTTTTTCTCTGCGGTTATCAATGAGCCGTATCAAGGGCTTCCAAACAACTAGACGAAGGAATATTAACAGTACGATAAAGTTGAAGATTTGCGCAAGCAGGGTCATGTTAAACGACAATGGGCCGGCGCCTTCAGCTGCGCGGGCAACTTCATACAATTGCAGCTCCACTTGTTCCCCTCCTTCCTTCTAAGCGGGACGAATTAAGGCGATAGCAGGTTTGGCCTGCCCAAACCTGCTATTGCGCCTCTTGCTCGCAAAATACCAATACTAAATAAGTACATATGGAGCCAATTAAATGTTACCCAAAAGCATGAACGCAATAACAACAGCAATAATGGGCAGAGCCTCGATCAGACCAACTGCGATAAACATAGTTACCTGCAGAATACCTCTGGCTTCCGGCTGACGAGAAATACCTTCAACAGTTCTACCACTTACAAGACCAATACCAATACCAGCACCACAAGCTGCGATACCGGCAGCTATACCAGCACCTAATGCTGCAGCAGCACTAACCTCCATGCATTTCCCCTCCCTTCTAACGATAAATTTTACAAATTAATTTATCAGTGATGTTTATTCACCGCTTGGGCAGTATAAACGATGGTCAGCATACTGAAAATAAATGCCTGGATGGTACCGACAAAGATACCAAATGCTAACCAAATAACGTGAGGAATAAAGCCACCCATAAAGTTTGCAGTTATGGGTATCATGCCAAGCAAGACCAGTGTGAACATTTTCTTAGCAAAGATGTTACCAAAAAGACGGAAGCCGAGTGTCACCGGCTTAGCGATTTCCTCAACTATAACCAGCGGTAAGAAGAACGGGTACGGCTCCACATAGTGTTTGAAGTAACTCAGTCCCTTGTCTTTAATACCCAATACCTGGATGCCGATGAATACCATCAAGGCAAGACCAATGGTGGTATTGACATCACCGGTGGGCGAATCCATCATAGGAATCATCCCCAGCATGTTTGCAAACCAAATAAATACAAACAAAGAAAGAACAATTGGCATCACCGAAGTGGCCCTCTTTTGGCTGGTAATGTTATCAAAGATAATATCTCTTAAAAAGGTATAAACAGTTTCAAAAGTCACTTGCAGCCTGCCCGGTTTGTCAATGCTGAGGTTTTTCACAGCTAAATAACCAACTAGGGCTACAATTGCCATGGTAATCCAGGTCATAACAACGGTAAGAACGTTAATTTCAATAGGTATTCCATTTATAGTCCCAAAGTTGGTGGGACCATACCACATGTCACCAAGGACTCTTTCCCAGCCACACAGAAGTTCCTTCTTGACTTCGTCTGGACTTTTCACCTATAATCTCCCCCCCTTCACAGATAATTTTAATTCTATATTTTTTTGGTTATGCATCTTTTTTCTTGACCAGGTATATGGCGTAATCTATCACCGTTAAAATATGGGGTAAAATTATTCCCACGGCCACGCTGAGCATATCCAGCATTTCAATGTAAAAGGCCAAAAAAAGTACGCCGATAATTATCACCCAGCGCATCATTATTGCAATGCGCAAAAACACTTCGCCGATGCTGGCCGGCATGGTGCCAAACAGCCTCACCCGGTTGTATGACAGCACCAGGTTAATCATGCCCACTGCAGACCCTACCGCCAGCCCCCACCTAAAGGACGATTGGGGGTCTAAAAGCAGGTACCCTAAAGCAAAAACCAGAAGAAATGAAGTATGTTTCAAACTGCGGGAAAACTGTTTTCTTAAGTCGCGGGCATTTTTCAGTTCATTTCACCCTTTATTCTTGCTATTGAAAATTGCCATTGTAAAAATTAGCTGCTTTACTTAGGGGGCGGCATGGTGACCGACCCCCTAAAAAACCTTTATTTGGGCATTTTATTTGCTGTTATTGCCGTTTTTAAAAAACACCTCTAAGGTTTTAACGATACCCATTACCCCTATGCCTAAACCCAGCAGTATGCCAAGGATTAAAAATATGGGCTCGGTATCGAACCTGTTGTCCAGGTACTTGCCGGCGTAAAAGCCCACCGTTGTGGTCACCGCCATCTCCACCCCAATGGTGGTGGTAACCCCAACTGCATGCAGTAATGCATTTTTACCGTTACCGTTTTTATTATGAGTTTTCGTAATATTCATTAACTCCTTTTTTCACTAATGGGAGGGCAGATGGAGCTGTGATAATTGTTTCAAGCCGGTTTAGTTCAGTGTACTTTATTTCCTGTATTTACAAAACTTTTGTTTGTAATACGTTAAATTCTACATCAAAAAGGTTATTCCTTCATAACTAAATGATTTATTTTAAAATTTTTTGCGTATTTTATCGATAATTACACCTACTAAAACAGCTGCGAAACCCAAACCTAGTGCCAGTAGTTAAATGCCAGTAAATTCCTCCGGTGGATAATTGTTTAAGTTAAATTTGTAACAAAGTGTCCCGGCAATTCGGCGGGATGCATGTCCGTCGCCGTAGGGATTTACAGCTTCTGCCATGGCTTTATAGGCTTGGCGGTTTTCCAGCAGTTGAGTGGTATGTTTATGTACCTCTGCCCGGTCTGTACCGATCAGGCGCACCGTACCTGCATGTACCGCCTCGGGGCGCTCGGTGGTATTTCTTAACACCAGCACCGGTTTGCCCAGTGAGGGGGCTTCTTCCTGTATGCCGCCGGAGTCGGTAAGTACCAGGTAGCTGCGCTGCATGAGGTTAATAAAGGGCTGGTAATCAAGGGGTTCGATAATATGCACCCGCTCGGTATCGCCCAGCACCCGCTGTACCACCTGCCGTACCGCCGGGTTTTTGTGGACCGGAAATACAATTTCCACATCCCCATGGCTCTTTACTATATCCTTCAAGGCCAGGTAGATTTGCTCCATGGGCCCCCCGAGGTTTTCCCTGCGGTGGGTGGTTAGCAATAATACCCGGCGCCTTTCAAAGTCTATGCTGTCAAGCTCCGGAATATTAAAAATATATTTTTCTTTTACGGTGGACTTTAGGGCATCTATTACAGTATTGCCGGTAACAAAGATATTTTTCTCGTCTATTCCCTCTTTTAACAAATTTTCCTTGGCCTTGACCGTGGGGGCAAAGTGCAAATCTGCCAGCACCCCGGTCAGCTGCCGGTTCATCTCTTCGGGATAGGGGGAATACTTGTTATGGGTGCGCAGACCCGCCTCCACGTGGCCAACCGGTATTTGCTTATAAAAGGCGGCCAGTGAAGCCACAAAGGTGGTGGTGGTATCGCCATGCACCAGCACCAGCTGGGGTTTATTATCTTCAAGCACTTCTTTTAAACCGGAAAGTGCCCGGTTGGTGATATCAAACAGGGTTTGCCCTGCCTGCATGATGTTGAGATCATATTGGGGGGTAATACCAAAAAGCTCCAGCACCTGATCGAGCATCTCCCGGTGCTGGGCGGTAACTGCAACGCTGCATTGTATGCCTTCTGTTTTTTGTAATTCCAGTACCAGGGGTGCCATTTTTATGGCTTCGGGTCTGGTGCCAAATACGGTAAGTACCTTAAGCATGGTAGCCTCCCTTGTGGGATTTCTGAATTATTGGATTATCCTAGGGGTTCGATTCATCGAACCCTGGATTATTCCGTTAAATAACCCTTTCTAACCAACTTTTCTATGTGTTGGTCCCGTATTTCCGAAATATCTATGTTGTACTGTTCTTCTAAAACAAACATCATGGATACTGCCGTTTGGGCCACATCTAATAACTCCCGGGCAATTAGCTGCATTGCCTCTTGTTCGTTAACTGCCGGCCTTTCGCCGCTCATTCCCCTTAACTTGCCAATGGCCTGGGCCAGCTCGCCGGTTTCCTCCATCAGCTTAAGTGCGGTAGATTCCAAGGTGGGCGAAAGATTATTTAATTTTGGCAGGACCACATTTTTGGTTTGCATTGTCATACCTTCTATAAACATATTATCAACTTAACTTTTGGAAGCTATACGAATACTTATCTTCTGCAAATCTTTAGAAATTCCTCCCTAAATTCTTTGCAATGAAACTGACAGTTTTATCCGGCCATAAGGGTTTGTCGAAAATAAAAGGACCGACCAAATAAGGGTCGGCCCTTTTATACTATTCTTTTATTAAATCAAAGTTTGGTGTAAAGGGTTCTGTTGTTGGCATATGTCCAAAAATGCTTTCTTCTATTTCCCCTTCGATGGTAAATTGCACCTCGTTTACTCCGATGTTTTTGGCTAAGGAGTTAACTATGCTGTATACGGTAAAGGTTTCGCCGGTGGAGCCGCCCCAGTGGTTGTCTTTAAGTGCCCGGTTAAAATCTACCAGGGCTGCGTTTTCTACCACCTCAATTGACA
This sequence comes from Desulfofalx alkaliphila DSM 12257, assembly GCF_000711975.1. Classification (NCBI taxonomy): domain Bacteria; kingdom Bacillati; phylum Bacillota; class Clostridia; order Eubacteriales; family Peptococcaceae; genus Desulfofalx; species Desulfofalx alkaliphila. The sequence continues at coordinate 97,753 of NZ_JONT01000003.1, forward strand.
GCACCTGGCTTTCTTCGGGCACTGTCTTTAACAGGGTGTCAGAACCTTCAATGAGGGCTTCAATCACTGCCTTGCCCACCACCTCTGGGTCATCGCTTTCCACCTCGATAATGCGCTGTTCAGGCACTAGGTACATGGCCTGGTCGTCAGAAAAGTACAGTGTCACTTCTATTTGTTGAGTATCTTGTCCCTTGTCATCCGGATCCCCTTGGGGCTCTGCTTGCTTATCTCCTCCACCGCAGCCCGCCGCAAATACCATTAGGGCAGCCAACATCAGACCAATAACAGGTAGCCATCTTCTTTTCATTTGAGAATCCTCCCCTTAACTAGTTATCTCTATTATACAGGGGAATCATTACAGACCGATAGACAATTTTTACAATGCTGTGAATTAATTGTTACATTTTAATGATTTAGCCACCATAATTGCCAAATCCAGCACCCGGTTTGAGTAGCCCCACTCGTTGTCGTACCAGGAAACCACCTTGGCCAGGTTCCCTTCCATAACCATGGTGGATAAACCGTCTATTATGGATGAATGGGGATTGCCGTTAAAATCTTTCGAAACCAGCGGCAGGGAGCTGTAAGCCAGTATGCCCTTCAAGGGCCCCTGGGCGGCTTCCTTTAAGGCGGCGTTAATCTCTTCGGCGGTGGTTTGGGTCTCTAGTTCCACCACCAGATCCACCACAGATACGTTGGGGGTGGGTACCCGCATGGCAAAGCCGTTTAATTTTCCTTTAAGCTCAGGCAGTACCAGGGCCACCGCTTTGGCCGCCCCGGTGGTTGTGGGTATGATAGACTGTCCCGCAGCCCGGGCCCGGCGCAGGTCTTTGTGGGGCAGGTCTAAAATGCGCTGGTCGTTGGTGTAAGAGTGCACTGTGGTCATCAAGCCCCTGACAATGCCAAACCTGTCGTTTAGTACCTTGGCAAAGGGCGCCAAGCAGTTGGTGGTGCAGGAGGCGTTGGATATAATGTTGTGCTTAGCCGCATCATAGTCAGCATCGTTTACTCCCATAACTATGGTGGCATCCACCTCTTTGCCCGGTGCAGTGAGAATTACTTTTTTTGCCCCGGCCGCAAGGTGTTTAGAGGCAGCGGGGCCGGTGTTAAAACGGCCGGTGGACTCAATCACAAGGTCCACACCGAGTTTTTTCCAGGGAAGTTTAGCCGGATCGGTTTCCTTAAATACCTGTATTTCTTTGCCCTTTATAAGCAGGGAATTATCGGTGCAGGCCACATCGGCCTTTAATTGGCCGTGCACTGAATCGTATTCCAGCAAGTGGGCCAGGGTCTGCGCATCTGTAAGGTCGTTCACTGCTACAATATCAAGGGCGCTGCCCTGCTGCAGCAGGCCCCTTTCTACCATCGCCCGCAGTACATTTCTTCCAATACGGCCAAAACCGTTAATAGCAATTCTAACTGTCATTTCATTACCCCCTTAAATTTTAAATGACTGTGCGGTGTGCTAGCTTAGCTTTGCTGTCAGTACCTTAACCCCCATATTTTCCAGCTGCTGCCCTGTGTTTTCGTCCAGGCGGGAATCTGTAACCAAGACATCTATTTGGTCCCAGTGGGCAAAGGTGTGATAGCAAACCTGGCCAAACTTGGCGCTGTGGGCCACCAAAACCACCTGCTTGGCTGCCTCTATCATGCTCTGCTTTATTTCTGATTCTTGCATGTTGTTGGTGGATAAGCCGCGGTCAATGCTCAGGCCGGTGGTGGCCAAAAACAGCTTATCTGCATTGAAATTGGCAAGGGCCTCCCTTGTCATGGGCCCCACCAGGGCCTGGGTTGTTCCCCGCACCTCGCCGCCGGTTACCAGCAAGGTAATTTCAGGCCGGTTTAGCAAAAGATTGACAATTGGCAGTGAGTTGGTAATGGCCACGCATTTTTTCTTCAGTGATTGGGCCACCGCCAGGGTGGTTGTTCCTGCGTCCAGAATGATAGAATCCCCTGCTGCCACTAAGTCTGCCGCCAACTTGCCAATAAAAGTTTTTTCCCGTTCGGCCTCCCCTAACCGGGCAAGAAAACGGGCTCCCCCGTGTTCACGCTGTATCAGCCCCAAATCTGCCAGCACCTTCAGTTCGCGGCGAATGGTCATTTCTGAAACATCAAAGCGTTTTGCCAGTTCTGCCACCGTTAGGTTTCCATGTTCTTGCAGTAATAATCTAATTTTTTCTCGCCGCTTGCTAGTCAATGTTCTTCCTCCTTTTGTTTATTTTAGCACTTTTTTCTGTTCATGTGAACACTTTTTTGTTAAAATCTTGTTGGTATGCACAGATTCCTGGGCATTTTTTCTACTAAAAAAGGCGAACCTTTCGGTTCGCCCTTGGCAATATAGTCTATGTAAAATGTATTAATTTTACCCCCGCCTCTTTAAACATGTCCAGGGACCTTTCATCCGGGTAGCTGCCGGCAAATACCACCTTTACTATGCCGGCGTTTATTATCATTTTGGCACACAGGACGCAGGGCTGGTGGGTGACGTATAGGGTGGCCCCTTTAATGGCCACGGCATGTACCGCCGCCTGGATAATGGCGTTTTGCTCTGCGTGGAGGCCGCGGCACAGTTCGTGCCTTTCCCCCGAGGGTATATTGTGCTCTTGGCGCAGGCAGCCAATTTCAAGGCAGTGTTTTAATCCTGCCGGGGCCCCGTTATAGCCGCTGGCCAAAATGTGGTTGTCTTTCACCAACAATGCGCCCACCTTGCGGCGCAAACAGGTGGCCCTTGAGGCCACCACCTTTGTTATATCCATAAAATACTGATCCCATCCCGGGCGCATATTGTCAAACCCCCTCTTTTAGGGTTCGATAAATCTAACCCCTGTAATACCGAAACCCCTTGTAGGGGCGCGATTTATCGCGCCCTCTAGTATAGGGGGTATTTTTCGCACAATCCCTTGGCCATTTGTCTGGCGCGCTCCACTGCTTCGGGATTGTCCTTTTGATTAATTGCCGTGGCTATAATATCCGCCACCACCAGCATATCTTCCTCTTTAAAGCCCCGGGTGGTTACTGCCGGGGTGCCCAGGCGAATACCGCTGGTGACGAAGGGTTTTTCCGGGTCAAAGGGAATGGCATTTTTATTTACTGTTACAAAGGCCTCTTCCAGCAGCTTTTCTGCCTCTTTACCGGTGACGCCGTTGGCACGCAGGTCTACCAATATCAGGTGGTTGTCGGTGCCGCCGGATACCAGATTAAAACCTCTGTCTGTCAGCCCCTTGGCCAAGGCCTGGGCATTGTTGATAACTTGCTGCTGATATTCTTTAAACTCCGGTTTTAGGGCTTCACCGAAGGCCACCGCCTTGGCTGCAATGACGTGCATCAGGGGGCCGCCTTGGGTGCCGGGGAAGATAGCCTTATCTATTTGCCGGGCATATTCTTCTTTGCAGAGTATGGCACCGCCCCTGGGTCCCCGTAGTGTTTTGTGGGTGGTGGTGGTAACCACATCGGCATAGGGCACCGGGTTAATGTGCAGGCCTACGGCACACAAACCGGCAATGTGGGCCATATCCACCATTAGGTAGGCACCGGCCTCTTGGGCGATTTCCCCCATTATTTTAAAATCTATTTCCCTGGGATAGGCGCTGGCTCCGGCCACTATCATTTTAGGCTTATGTTTTAAGGCCAGTTCACGCACCTCATCGTAGTCAATGCGGTGGGTTTCCGGGTCTACCCCGTAGGCTACAATGTTAAAGTAGGTGCCCGATATGTTCACCGGGCTGCCGTGGGTCAGGTGGCCACCGTGGGCCAGGTTCATGCCCAAAATGGTGTCACCGGGCTTTAACAGGGCAAAATACACTGCAAAGTTGGCGTTGGCACCGGAATGGGGCTGCACGTTAACGTGTTCAGCACCAAACAGTTCTTTAAGGCGGTTTCTGGCCAGTTCTTCGGCAACATCAACAAATTCGCATCCACCATAGTAGCGTTTGCCTGGGTAGCCTTCGGCATATTTGTTGGTAAGAACGGAGCCTTGGGCTTCCATCACTGCCTTGCTGACAAAGTTTTCAGAGGCGATCAATTCTATGGTACCCCGCTGGCGGGCGATTTCTTTTGATATGGCCTCGTAAAGTTCAGCATCAGTTTCCGCTAAGCGTTTTACATTTACCACTTTGTTTTCCCCTCTCTGATACCGTTGCTGCATACCCAAGCCATTGAAAGTGTCCTTGGCTCTTTATCTGCAACAGGTCTTATTTGGATTGTATTTTTTTTCGATATCGCTTATCTTATTTACCCGCCGAGCATGCCTGTCACCGGCAAAATCGGTTTCTACAAATACCTTAACCAGTTCCTTTGCAGTTTCAGCAGGTATTACCCGAGAGCCAAAGGCCAGGATGTTGGCGTCATTGTGCTCTCTGCTCATTTGGGCGGTGTATTTATCATGACAGGTGGCCGCCCTGATGCCGGGCACCTTGTTGGCAGCTATGCAGATGCCTATGCCGGTACCGCAAATAACAATGCCCCGTTGGGCATCTCCCCGGGCCACGGCTTCGGCCACCTTTAATGCAAGGTCCGGGTAATCAACGGATTGGTCGGAATATGTACCGTGGTCTTCAATTTCAAGGCCGTCAAAGGTATTAAGGTATTTTATTATTTCGGATTTTAGCTCGTATCCCGCATGATCGCTGCCAATGGCTATTTTCAAGATTTTTTACACCCCTTGTGGAATTATTATAGGATATGCCAATAAGAAGTTTTATTTCTACATGTTTTTGCTTTTTCCTGCATCTTTTATCATTCTGTTAAAAGCCATTGCGATTAACTGTTCCAGTTGGCCGGCGCAGGATTGATATATGGGCAGGGCCTGTCCATATGGATCCAATATGTCTCCGGGGATGCCGGCGTATTCCCCCAGGGTATGGGTTTTTTCTTCCGCCTCGGGCACCATCTGCAGCACCTGTTGGCGGTGCCCCAAGGTCATGGTAAGCACCAGGTCTGCCTCTTTGATTAATTCCGGCGTAATGACGGTTGAACTGTGCCTGCTGATATCTATACCTTTTTCCTTCAAGGCTTCCACAGCCTCTTTTGTGGCCGGGCCACCGGAGATGGCACAGGTGCCCGCAGAGGATATTTCAATATCCATATGGCCGTATTTTTCCTCTGCCAGCGCCTTGGCCAGGCCTTCGGCCATGGTGCTGCGGCAGGTATTGCCGGTACATACAAAAAGTATTTTCATTCTTTAACACCACCTTAATAGCCGTTAGAACAGAAAGCTAATGCCGATACCGATCAGTATTAGGCCCCCAAACAATTGGGCCTTGTTGCCAATCTTGCTGCCAATGAATTTGCCAAAGGTCAGCCCTAAGTAGGTCATCAGGCCCGCCACCAGACCAAATATAATGGCCGCCTGCATGAGGTTTACATCCTTCACACCCAGGGTAAAACCTACGCTCAGGGCATCCATGCTGACACTGCCGGCCAGCACAATCAGGCCCCAGGTGTTGGTCAGCAGTATTTGAGTTTCGCCTTCTTCGCTAAACACCTCTTTAATCATGCGCACGCCCAGGTAAATTAAAATTAAGGCCCCAATAATTGCGGCGGCGCGATCCAGGTAGCCCCCCACCACTTCACCAATATAATAGCCGGCCACCGGCATTATCACGTGGAATATCCCAATGGTGAAAGTAAGCAGGTATATTTGTTTACGTCTAATGCCGGCCATGCCTATGCCCACACAGAGGGATATGGCATCGGCCCCCAGGGCCACCGCCAGCAGCAACAGCATTAAAATTGTCATTTAAGCTCTCCTAAACTTAAAGCCATGGTTTTGTAAATATAGATCTATTTTATGTTTGTAATTTGTAAAGTATTAGCGCCTTAGGTTTTTACTATATTTCCGTTTGCCGCCCGGCGCAGGCGATCCATTACCGCCCGGCCCAGCCCCCTTTCGGCTACCCCCTCGGCTATAATAAGGTCTACGCCCAGGGCGTCAAATTGGCGCAGGGCGGCATACAGTGTGGCTGCAGCCCCGGCAAAATCACTGCGGCTGCCGTACTTCAACACCACTGCCCCACCGTAAGAAGGGGCATTTTCTTGGCTGGCAAGCACACCCACCCTTTTGCCCTCTTTTAAATGGCGACTAATTAACTCTTGGGTAGGGGCAACCGGGTCCCCGTCGCCCTCCACCAGCACCAGCCTGGCCTTAGGGGAATAGTGTTTGTATTTTAAGCCCGGGGAGCGGGGTTTTTCCGCCCCGGCCCCATGGCTCACCTGCCCGATCACCTGCTTTAAATGCTCGGCAGTGACCCCGCCGGGGCGCAGGACGGTGGGTACAGGGGCAGTTATATCTAAGACGGTGGATTCCACCCCCAGGTCAGCCGGGCCCCCGTCCAGCACCCCTTGGATGCGGCCCCTTAAATCCTCCATCACATGGGCAGCGGTGGTGGGACTGGGGCTGCCCGAAAGGTTGGCGCTGGGGGCGGCCACCGGCACCCCGGCAGCTGCAATAAGCTCTAAGGCCACCGGATGATTGGGCATGCGCACCGCAACGGTATCCAGACCGGCGGTGACCTCCTTGGGCACCGCATCGGTTTTTGGCAGCACCAGGGTAAGGGGCCCGGGCCAAAAGGCATCTATCAGCTTCTCGGTCAGCTCCCGGGCACTTGGGCTGTGGTAAACTGCCACTTGGCCCATCTGCTGCCGCTCACAAATATGTACTATTAAGGGATTATCGGCCGGCCGGCCCTTGGCTTTAAATATTTTCTCCACCGCCCTGCCGTCCAGGGCGTTGGCCCCCAGGCCGTAGACCGTTTCGGTGGGGAAGGCCACCAGGCCACCCCGGCGAATAATTTCCCCTGCTTCTTTTATTGCCTCAATTGCACCTCGGTCACCGTAAAGATCCTCTATCTTCCAGTGCCGGGTGTTAAATTCTGACATAATCTGCCACTCCCATCTCTAGTGCAGTAGTATATCACAAAATATGCGGTCATAAAACCAATGCCGGTTAAATATGCATAAGCATAGATTTGTCCTCTTGGGGGTCTTTTTAATGAGTTTTACTCTTATGCTTATTTCCGCCTTCGGCATCGGGGCACTGCATTCCCTGGAACCCGGCCACGGCAAAAGCATTATGGGGGCTTATTTGGTGCTTTCCCGGGGCCGGGCCATACATGCGGTGGTATTGGGCTTGATGTCGGCGGTGACCCACACCATGGTAATTGTGCTGATGTCGCTGGCGGCCCACGGGGTGCTGGGGGCGGCAGCGGGCCAGGGAGGGATGTCCGATGCCACCATGGAGCTTTGGTTAAAGCTTGTGGCCGGCCTATTGATTACCTGCATTGGTTTGCGCATGGCCCTTCGCCGTACGCCGGACTGTGGCTGCGGCTGTGGCAGCCGGCACTCTTTTTCGCCACCGCCTGCCGGCGGAACGGTGGATTGGCCCACCCTGGTTTTAGTGGGCTTCACCAACGGTTTGATACCCTGCCCCAGCGCCCTGGCGGTGCTCTTAATGAGCATCAGTGCCGGGGCGGTGGTAAGCGGCATGGTGCTGGTGGTGGCCTTTGGCATAGGCGGGGCCATATCCTTAATTGCTGTGGGTTTGCTCCTGTTAAAGTTATCCCAGGGCGCCGGTAACTTAATCAGCAACAGGGCCTGGTCCAATCTGAGCCGGCTAAGCGGCCTGATAATTGCAGCCATTGGCTTTTTTACCTGTTACGGGGCCCTGGGGGCCTTGCTGGGCCGGTGAGCCCTGCCACCACCAAGCGTTCCCTGTCTCCCAGGTCCCGGTAGAGTTTGGCCTGCCAGTGGGGCTGCTCAAACAGGGCCAGGGCGCCGTCACCCTGGCCGGGGCCTATTTCTATTAAGAGGTGGCCGCCGGCTTTTAACAGCTGCCGGGCCTGGGGTATTAACTGCCTGTATAAATCTAAACCGTCCGGGCCACCGTCCAGGGCCAGTTTTGGCTCCCTTTGTACCTCTTTGGCCAGGCCGGCCATGTCACCGCTGGGTATGTAGGGCAGGTTTGCGGTGATCAGGTCTAGGGATTTGGGGGGCCGGGTCTTAATCAACTGCTCCAGCAAGTTGCTTTGCAAAAACTTTACCCGCCGCTTCACCCGGTGGGTGACGGCGTTTTCTTGGGCCAGCTCTAGGGCTTCCGGCGAGATATCCACCGCCAGCACCTCTAATTGGGGTACAAAATGGGCGGTGCTGATGGCTATGGCCCCGCTGCCGGTGCCGACGTCTGCCATTACCGGCCGCTGCACCTGCTTGGCCAGGTGAATGGCCCTTTCCACCATTAGCTCCGTGTCCGGCCGGGGAATGAGCACTGCCGGGCTTACCTTAAAGTCCAGCCCCATAAATTCCTTCTTGCCCAGTATATAGGCGGTGGGAATACCCTCTATCCGCCGGTCCAGGCAGCTTTGGTAGCCCTGCACCTGCACCGGGTCGAGGATTAAATCCGCCCGGGCGTAAAGGGAGGCCCGGCTGCAGTTCAGCACATGGGCCAGCAGTATTTCCGCCTCCAGGCGGGGGTGTTCTATGTTTTTTGCCTGCAATAAAGCCCTGGCTTCTGCCAGGGCTGTTTTAATATCTGTGGTCATTTAATTTGCCTCTTTTGAATTACTTACTCTGCCTCTTTAAGGCGTTCAGCCTGGTCTGCGGTGGTCAGTGTTTCTATTATTTCATCCAGGCGGCCCTGCAGTACTTCGCCCAACCGGTGCAGGGTCAGGCCCACCCGGTGATCGGTAACCCTGTTTTGGGGAAAGTTGTAAGTGCGGATGCGCTCACTGCGGTCACCGCTGCCCACCATGGACTTTCTGGCGCTGGCAATCTCTTGCCGCTGTTCCTCCTGGGCTTTTTCATACAGGCGCGCCCGCAGCACCTTCATGGCCTTATCCTTATTCTTGTGCTGGGACTTTTCATCCTGACAGGATACCACAATGCCGGAGGGCAGGTGGGTGATGCGCACCGCCGACTGGGTGGTATTTACCGACTGCCCCCCCGGCCCGGTGGAGCAGAACAGGTCAATGCGCAGGTCGTTGGGGTTAATTTCAATTTCCACCTCTTCTGCCTCGGGCATCACTGCCACCGTTGCGGCAGAGGTGTGAATGCGCCCGCCGCTTTCGGTGGTGGGCACCCGCTGCACCCGGTGCACGCCGCTTTCGTACTTCAGTGCACTGTATGCCCCTTTACCCTCCACCATGAAGGTTATTTCCTTTATACCGTCCATATCGGTATAGTGGGTGTTCATAATGTCGATCTTCCAGCCCCGTTCCTCGGCAAAGCGGCTGTACATGCGAAATAGGTCGGCAGCAAATAGGGCCGCCTCTTCACCGCCGGTACCGGCACGAATTTCCACAATAACGTTTTTATCGTCGTTAGGGTCTTTGGGCAAGAGCAGCAGCTTGAGCTGAGATTCCAGGTCTTCCTTTTTTTCTTCCAGTTCCTGCTTTTCCATCTCAGCCATTTCCTGCATTTCGGCATCCAGGTCTTCCTTAAGCAGTTCTGCGGTGTCTTCCAGCTCTTGCACTACCTTTTTGTATTCCCGGTAGACCGTTACTATTTCTTCTAACTCCGAGTGATTTTTAACGTACTGCTGCCAACGGTTGAGGTCGGCAATTACCTCGGGGTCGCTTATTAAGACACTTAATTCTTCGTATTTTTGTTCAAGACCGGCCAGTTTGTCAAGCATCTTGTTCACCTTCCTCCAATACGGTGTTCCGCATTGGCAACTTAATATGACAAGCCATACCCGCAGGGTACAACTGATATGAAATGTGTTACATCTAAGGTGCCATTTATTATTAGGCATTGTAAAGAAATAGCAGAGCATACTGCTCTGCTACCTGCTCACTGTTACTTTAGGCCATATTTTTTGCGGAACTTGTCAGCACGACCACCTGTATCTACCATACGCTGCGATCCGGTATAGAATGGATGGCAGTTGCTACAAATGTCTACACGCATTTCCTTCCTGGTTGAACCAGTGCTAAAGGTGTTTCCACATACGCAGCTTACTTTAGCCTCATGGTATGGAGGATGGATCTTTTCCTTCATCTAACTCACCTCTTAACCTTTAAAAATACAGTGTCGGTCAATACACACTTAGTTATTTTAGCACACTCTACCGCTATCTGCAACTTTTTTTCACAGGTTCAGCGAAGGGGTTTGCTGTAGTTGCCCACCGGCACCTCTTCCTTTAGGGCGGCTATAAAGTGCCCGATACCCATGGGCTGCTCCGCCGGCAGGGGTAGTTTTTCCAGCAAGTAGTCGGGATCAATATTCAGGTTTCTTATCTGCACCAGGTCCACACCGGTTTCCTTTATGAAGTCCAACAGCCTATGGGTTTCACTGGGCAGGTCGTTTAATCCGGGGAAGGTTAAAAGGTTTAGGTAAACAAATACTCCCCTTCCCTTGGCCAGTTTTATGCTCTTTTTTACGTCATCCAGGGTGTAGCCCCGGGGGCGATAATAGGCCCGGTAAATTTGGTCATTGGCGCTGATGATGCTTACCCTTAAGGAGTCTAAGCCCGCCGCCGCTATTTTTTCAATTCCCCCTGTGTAGCCGGCGTTGGAATTGATATTTATGGTGCCCTTGGGCGTCAGGGCCCTCATATGCCTTATGGCCTGGGCAATGGTATCGGCTGCCATGGTCGGTTCACCCTCGCAGCCTTGGCCAAAGGAAATGATGGCATCGGCGGCCTGTTCCAGGTGGTCTGCCCCCACCTCCACCACCTCTTTAACGGTAGGTCGAAAGTTTAGCCTGGATTGGGGCGAGGGGCAGCATTCCGCCGGCTGCTCCGATATACAGCCCAGGCAGCGGGCATTGCAGGCGGGGGATACGGGCAGGCCCCCTTCCCACCTTTGGTAAAATATGTTTTGGGCGGTAAAGCATTGGTATTCCCTTGAACAGTGGGCCAGATGCCGCAGAATTCTGTTTTGGGGGTATTTTTCTAAACGCCGGTCAATTAGGCGGGGCAGGTTTTCGGTGCTGTAATAGCGGGGATTCCATTTTACCGTTTCGTCCGTCTGCATGGCGGCCACGTACAGTCTTTCATCCTTCAGCACCACCGCGGCGTAGCCCAGTAGGGGCAACGGTTTCTTGCCGGCCCGCCTGTAGCCGGGCAGGAGGGTACGGCTGTAGCCCTGGGGCAGGGTTGCACCCACCGGATAAGCGGGCCCCGGGCCGTAGGGGTTTTCCTTGAGCAGTACAAAGTCACCCTTCTTGTTAATACCAATGGGGTGGGATTGGGGCAGCATCACCAGCCCCGCACTTTCCGGCAGCGGTATCAGGTCTTCATCTATTATTTCCACAAACATTTCCCCGGTCCGGCCCACCGGTTGGATTGGGTAGTCAAAGAACTCTCCCCTGGAGTTGGCAAAGAGTAGTTTGTACATGGCGGTCTCCCTTTATTAAATTTTGAATTATAAGTTTTAAATTATAAGTCCTAGGCGTAGGAGTTCAGTTCAATACAGAGCAGGGGGTCAAAGGGCACTCCCTGGTATTGAACCTCCCAGTGCAGGTGGGGGCCAAAGGATCTGCCCGTGTTGCCCACCCTTGCTATGGGATCATTTTTTTGCACATACTGGCCTGAATTAACCAGCAGAGCGGAGCAGTGGGCGTAGAGGGTGCGTATGCCTCCGCCGTGATCAATAATTACCGTGTAGCCGTAGTCGCCGTAATAGCCGCAATAGGCCACTCTACCCCCCTGGGCTGCCCTAATCAGTGCGCCCTGGTCGGCGGCAATATCCACACCGTGGTGGGGCCGGCCTTCATCCCGGATACCAAAGGGGGAAGATATTCTACCCTTTACCGGCCAGTCCATGGCAAAAAAGGGCATGGCGGTGCTGCCCGACGCAGCGGCGGCAGCTGCTTTTGGGCCGGCCCCGGCAGCCGGTATGGTTAAGGTTTGTCCCACCTGCAGGTAGTCGGGGTTGCTGATCCTGTTGACCCGCAGCAGTTCCTGCACCGGCACCTGATAGTTTTGGCTAATGGCTATAATGCTTTCACCGGCCTTTACAGTGTGGCTGGTTTGTCCGCCGGGCAGGTCGATTGCCTGTCCAACGTAGAGCCGGCTTTCGCTGTCTAAGCCGTTGGCTGCAGCCAACCGGGCCACCGATATGCCGTGCCTATTGGCCAAATCCCACAGGGTGTCGCCGGGTTTTACCCGGTATACCGTGGTGCCGGACCGGGACACCCCTGCCGGCGCTGTTTCCGGTTGATAATTTACACGGTTAACGCCATAGGGTTTGTTTTTTATAATCATTTCATCTAACCGGGCATGGGCAGCGGGGCTAAAGCAGCCCATTAGCAGCACCAGCACCAGTAAGTATACTGTTCTTTTGAATAGCATTTAGTCTCACCTCATAATGACAATAGTTAGTTATATTATTGCCATTAGTTGGGAGGGCTATTCATTATTTGTTTTAATCGTCGTTGGTCACCATTTTACGGGTGGGGGGGTAGCTGGGCACTATGGCCTTGGCCTTTTTTCTCTGCTGCAGCATGGCCTGAACCAACTGGCTGTTGGTTTTGCTGTTTTTCATGCGTTCAAAAAGAACTTCCAGGGCATCCCAGGGGTTGGCGTTGCTGAAAGCCCTTCTAAATCCCCAAACCCACTCCAATTCATCCTTGGTAAGCAGGGATTCTTCGCGCCTGGTGCCCGAGCGCTGTACGTCTATGGCCGGGAAGAGCCTGCGTTCGGCCAGGCGGCGGTCCAATATTAATTCCATGTTGCCGGTGCCTTTAAATTCTTCAAAAATAACGTCATCCATGCGGCTGCCGGTTTCAATCAGGGCCGTTGCCAGTATCGTTAAACTGCCCCCTTCTTCTAAATTGCGGGCAGCACCGAAAAATCTTTTCGGCTTGTGAAGGGAAGCCGGGTCAACGCCGCCGGACAGGGTTCTGCCGCTGGGGGGTATCACCAGGTTGTAAGCCCTGGCCAGCCGGGTGATGCTGTCCATTAAAATAACAACGTCCCGCTTGTGCTCCACCAGGCGTTTGGCCCTTTCCAGCACCATTTCTGCCACCTTTACATGGTTTTCAGGCGGCTCATCAAAGGTAGAAGCCACCACTTCACCGTTCACTGAGCGCTCTATATCGGTTACTTCCTCCGGCCGCTCGTCAATTAGCAGCACCATCATTTCTATTTCCGGGTGATTTTGGGAAATGCTGTTGGCTATTTCTTTTAGCAGGGTGGTTTTGCCCGCCTTGGGGGGGGCCACTATTAAACCACGCTGCCCCTTGCCTACCGGAGCAATTAAATCAATAATACGGGTACTTCTTTTCTCCGGGCTAAGCTCCAGGGAAATTCTGTCTTCCGGGTAAAGGGGGGTTAAGCCGTCAAAGTGCAGTCTTTCTGGAGATATTTCAGGGGGATCGCCGTTTACTTCTTCCACCCTCAGCAAGGCAAAGTAGCGTTCGCCTTCCTTGGGTCTGCGCACCTGGCCGGATACCCGGTCCCCTGTACGCAGGTCAAACTTTCTGATTTGGGATGATGATACATAAATGTCATCATTGCTGGGGTGGTACTTAAAGGGTCTTAAAAAACCATAGCCGTCGGGCAGTTTTTCCAGCACCCCTTGGGCTTGAATTATACCCTCCTGTTTGGTTTTGTATTTTAGAATTTCAAAAATCAGTTCTTTTTTGCGCAGTTTATAATAGCCCGGTAATTCCATGGCCCGGGCTATCTTGTACAACTCTACCATGGTTTTGCTTTCTAAAGTATTGATGTTTACATCCAAGATTCTCAAATCTCCCATCATATTTACTTAATGCCGATGACAATTTATTTTCTTATAAACCGGCTGCCTTGCCCCGCTTGGGTCAGGGTTATTTTCTTTTGCAGCACCCTGCGGGAAATGAAGTAGACCAGGGTGCAGACCACTATTGTGTTCACAATTGCACCCACCAAAAGGGGATGCCCCATGGTTTTGCCCAGCGTTAACCAAGTATTTACACTGGCAAATTCAAGGTTGGAAGTAAAAAGGTATAGGGGCACCGGTTTGCCGGTTAGCAGTAAAGAACCCACTATTACGTCAAGGGCAAAGAAAAAAGGTGCGGCCCATTTAAAGAGGATTAATGTCAGCAGGGCTGCAATAACGTTAAAACCCATCAACCAGGCTGCAAAGTAGGCAAGGGGATAACCGAATATCGGTATTGGTAAAAAGAGCATGGCAACGCCCACCGCCATTCCACCGGCGATTTTGTGGGGTGCATCTGGCAGGCTCATTAGTTTATTATATCTTTCAATAAAGATTTGTCGATACTTCTCTATTAATTCCTTTAACACTGGGGCTCTCTCCCCTGGATCTACTTACAGGTGGACAGGTGTATTAGTTTTGGCCCGGCACCTTGGCCCAGTCGGCCAAAAATTTTTCTATACCTGCATCTGTTAAGGGGTGGTTAATCATCTGCTTTAATACTTTAGGCGGAACGGTGGCAATGTGTGCACCTGCCTTGGCAGATTGCAGCACATGTAGGGGATGTCTAATGCTGGCAGCTATAATTTCTGTTTTAAATTGGTAATTGTTGAAGATTGTAACTATATCATAAATTAAATCCATTCCGTCGTGGCCGATATCATCTATCCGGCCCACAAAGGGGCTTACATAGGTGGCACCTGCCAAGGCGGCCAGCAGGGCCTGGTTGGCTGAAAACACCAGGGTTACGTTGGTCTTTATGCCCCTTTCCCTGCACTCCTTGGTTACTTTCAGGCCCGCTTCGTTCATGGGCAGTTTAACCACTATGTTAGGATGAATTTCAGCCAATTGTATTGCTTCTGCCAACATTTTATCCGGTTCAAGGCTTACAGCTTCAGCGCTAATGGGGCCCTTAACCAGGTCGGTTATTTCTTTTACCACCTGGGCAAAATCCCTGCCTTCCTTTGCTATCAGCGAAGGGTTAGTGGTGACGCCAGAGATAACGCCCAATTGATAACATTCCCGAATTTCGTCTATATTTGCAGTATCCAGAAAAATTTTCAAAGCCTAAATCACCCCTCACCTCATAATTGCCTTAGCCTTAGCCCGGCCTTGGGGCTAAGGCTAAGCTTTACCGCTTGAGCCAAATATTCTGATTTTTTCCCTTATTACTTCTATGGCAGCTTCCCTGCCCGGGCCAATTATTTTTCTGGGATCTATTTCATTGGGTTTTTCATTTAGCACCTTGCGGATGGCACCGGTAATTGCTTCCCTGATGTTGGTGTCGATGTTCACCTTGCATACGCCCAAAGAAATGGCCCTTTGAATGGCCTCGTCGGGCACTCCCGATGAGCCGTGCAGTACGATGGGTATTTTAACCAGGGACTTAATTTTTTCCAGTCTTTCAAAGTCCAGCTTGGGTTCTCCCTTGTACTGACCGTGGGCAGTGCCAATGGCCACCGCCAAGGAGTCAACATTGGTACGTTCTACAAATTCCCTTGCTTCCTCGGGGTCGGTGTACATGGCGTCTTTTTCATCTACGGTAATATCATCCTCTGTGCCACCTATTTTACCCAGTTCTGCCTCCACCGATACCCCCACCGGTCTGGCCACCGCCAATACACGGTTGGTAAGCTCTATGTTTTCCTCCAGAGGGTATTGTGAACCGTCAATCATCACTGAGCTAAAGCCAGCCCTAATGCACTGGACACACTGCTCAAAACTGGTGCCGTGATCCAGGTGTAGGGCCACCGGTATTTTTGCTTGCTCCGCCGCTATTTTTGACATGCCCACTATCCATTCTAAACCGGCATACTTAATGGCACCTTGGCTGGCCTGAATAATAACCGGGGCATTTTCTGCCTCGGCCGCAGCTATAATTGCCTGCACAATTTCCATGTTGTTACAGTTAAATGCTCCCACTGCGTATTTCCCGGCCTCGGCCTTTTGTAGCAATTCATTAACTGTCACCAATGCCATTATATTTTCCCCCTTTGTTTTTTATTCCCTACTAAGATAATTAAAATGCCCGAACCTTGTTCGAGCATGTTTAATCGGTCATCTTATTATGGTCTAAATACTGGCTCTTTATTTAATGTTTGTTGCGTTTGCGGCACTTTTTTTTCGGCTTATGCTTGGTGCCGTTGTTAGCTAAGCTATCTAAACACTTAAAACCATGCCTGGCCAGCTCGATATACTCCACCTCTTTAATAACCCTTAGGTCTTCTTCGGTTTCAGCATAGATAATGTTAATGCTATCACAATCTTTGCATTGCAATTCCAACCTGTCGGGGAATATGTCCACCTCTATGGAGTCATTGCCGCACTGGCAGTAGAGGGCGTTTCTTTCAGCTATATCGTGTAAGCAGTTTAGCACCTCGTACATTATGCCCGAATTATTAAAGTAATCGTCGTTATCGAACTGATCAATTAACTTTTCAAGGTCGTATTCATGGTTCTTTACAGCTTCACGCACCTTTTTATCCGGTCCCAGGTGTCCCAATTCAACGCCTGTTTCCTGGCAATAAAGGTTGATCAGTTGCTGTGACCACAATTTAGACCCGGTAATCTGGCGCTGGTGCTTCACCTCACAAATTACACAGGGTAACTGCAGTGCATAAAAGCCGTTTCGTTTTTTGCTGGCAACTAACAGGACGGCGCCGCAGGCACACTTCACTTCCAGCTGCCGACGGCCGGAGAAAGCAAAACGGGACAGCATATGAAATTCTAGTTTTCCGCATTGGGGACATCTCATGGCCAGTACAGTGCTGGTGTTAATAAGCATTGCCCGCAGACCTCCTATCTTTATCTGCAACTTTAAGTAAAATATTCGCCGTTTATGCATAAACTCCTTTTCTTTATTAGTATTTCTAACAAAATTATATTGCTTATTTTATATATTCCTTTGCCAGCCGGCGAACCTTTTCTATGTCAAAGGGCTTACACAGGTAATCCTTTACCCCAAGCTGCTCTGCCTTTTTAACATTTTCTGTCTCACCGGAGGCGGTAACCATCACCACCGGCACCTCTATATCCATATCCCTGATTTTTTCCAGTGTTTGCAGGCCGCTGAGGCCGGGCATGTTCATGTCCAGCAGCACCAGGGAAGGGGTAATCCTTTGCAGCTTTTCCAATGCCTCTGCACCGCTGGCAGCCTCCTCTATGCAAAAGTCCCCCTTAAAAATTTCATAAAGGAGCCTTCTGACTCCGGGCTGGTCGTCTACTATTAGCAGTGTTTTTTGAGCGTGCAATATTCCACCTCCCAAGCATCTCCCATTTATCTTTACCATATTTCGTCATTATTGGCAAAAAACCTGCAAACCGCTGCTAGATATTTATTTGGGTTAAAAAAGTTGAGGTTAAACCGGCCAATACCAGCAGGGATATCAGTGCAAATACCACACCCGCAGCCCAGGGGGTGGCAACCACCGCAAAGGCCCTGCCGGTGGTAAATTTATGTGCCTCCCTCAGGCCAATGGTTAACAGCACCACTCCCCACAGGTATATGGCAATGGATGCAAGGGCTGAGAGGGTATCAACGGCAGCCGATTGAGGAAGAAGAATTTCTAAGCCTTGTATGGGCAGCATCAGTACCGCCGGCAGTCCTGCTAAACCGTACACGGTAAAGGAGGTGAGCGCCCTTCCCCGGCCCCCGTAAAATTCAGCAATTAGGTGCAGCAGGGCGCTGTAGAAAAACCACAGCAGTATGTTTAAGATAAAGGCCCCCATGGCCATCATGGGTGCCGCAGCCTCCAGGAATTGCATTAGGCTGCCGGCCATCTGATCGATGGCAAGTTCGTGGGCCAGGGGACTTTGTTGTATAAAGAAGGTTGACATCAGTGCCAACACAAAGTTGACGCCCAGAATTAAAATAAGGGTGAGCTTTACCGGTGGTTTTTCAGCCACCCTTTGGTATGTTTTTACCGGGTCAAAGAGTATGCCGTAAACCAAGTCGTACACTGTAAGTGCCTGTTGGGGAGGCTCCACCTGTCCATTGTTATCCTCAAAGGGCTGTGCTTGGTCTTCCATGGGGTGAAGTTCTTTATTCTCCGTCAAAATATCAACTCCCTTAGGGTAGCATTAGTATTAAGCGGTATTTAATGAGGTCCAAGCCTTGGGGCGAAAGTATATTGCCCGCTGACAAAGGCCATAAAAGGTCATCCCAAATTGTTCTCGGGGTTAAGTTTACCACATCGGGCTGCTCTATTCCTGCCATTTGGGCAGCGGCATCAATGGCATCTTGCATGTCGCCCAGCTGATCCACTAAGCCCAATTCCGCTGCCTGGCGGCCGGTGAACAGTCTGCCGTCGGCCAGCTCCTGCACCTGCTCCGCTTCCATCTTGCGCCCTTCAACCACCACGTCTAAAAACTGTTGGTAAATATCGTCCACCATGCTTTGAAATATTTCCCGCTCTTTGTCTGTCAGGTGGCGGGCATCTGAGCCCATGTCCTTGTGGGGGCCGCTTTTAAAGGTGTTTCTGTCTATGCCCAGCTTTTCGTAAAGACCCTGCAGGTCCACTGTTTCCATAATTACCCCTATGCTGCCGGTCATGGTGCTGGGGTTGGCCACAATATGGTCTGCCTCGCAGCATATCCAATATCCCCCGGAGGCCGCAACTTCGGCCATATATGCCACCACCGGTTTGCCGGTTTGGCGCAGGCGTTTTATTTGGTTGCCTATTTCCATTGAGCCCACCGCAGTGCCGCCGGGGCTGTTAACCCGCAGCACCACTGCCTTTATGCTGGGGTCATCGGCTGCCTCCTGCAGCTGGTTGATTATGGTTTGTGAACCCGACTGCAGTTGGCCGAAACCACTGCCGCCGCTGCCGCCGCTGACAATGGTGCCGGTGATATCTATTACCCCCACCGCTTCTTCGCCCGAGTTGTGGGCCGATTTGGTTTCCGGTGTGTCTTTGTTAAATGCGGCCATAAGCAGTGACACTACCACCGCTAGGGCAATTATTCCTGTGACAATTTTTTTCAATATTGATAACCTCCTTATCAATGGCTCTCCATTAGCTTATGTAATCACTGCCTTAAACATGGTTTGTAAATATTTGTAAGGGTTACAGATAAAAGAAAAGCTTTGGTAAGTTTGAGTTTTTACCAAAGCTGCTTTGTGTCTTTTAGTTATTCTGATCGCCCCGGTATCTTAAGGCCGCTCCGATAAAGTCGCGGAAGAGCGGATGTGGGCGGTAGGGTCTGGACTTAAATTCCGGATGGAATTGGGTGGCTAAAAACCAAGGGTGATCCGGCAGTTCTATTATTTCCACCAGTTCTTTGTCGGGCAGTATGCCGGAAAAGACCATACCCTTTTCTGCCAGTTGGGACCGGTAAAGATTATTTAGCTCGTAGCGGTGGCGGTGCCGCTCCGCAATTGTTTCACGGCCGTAGGCCCGATGGGCAAGGGTGCCGGGTTTCAAGGTGCATTCATAGCGGCCCAGGCGCATTGTTCCGCCCATTTTATTTATATCCTTTTGTTCCGGTAAGAGATCAATTACCGGGTGGCCGGTTTGGGCATCAAATTCTGAACTGTTGGCATCCTTCCAGCCCAAGACGTTGCGGGCATATTCCACCACCGCCAACTGCATGCCCAGGCAAATGCCCAGCATGGGAATTTTGTTTTCCCTGGCATATTGAATGGCATTTATTTTTCCTTCAATGCCCCGTTGGCCAAAGCCGCCGGGAATTAATATGCCGTCCACATCCCCCAGGTAGTCGGCCACGGGCATACGCTCCAGGTCCTCGCTGTTAATCCATCTAATGTCAACGGCTGTGCCGTGGTGCAAACCCGCATGGCGCAGGGCCTCGGCCACACTTAAGTAAGCATCGGGCAGCGATACGTATTTACCCACCAGGGCAATGGTGGTGGCCCAACGCAAGTTTTTCATTCTGTCCACCATGTCTTTCCATTCGGTAAGATCAGGCTTGCCCACCTTTAAATTCAATCGCTCAATTACTATATCTGCCAGGCCCTCATCCTCTAATCTTAAAGGCACTTCGTATATTGAATGGGAATCCACCGCCTGGATCACGGCTTCCTTTTCTATATCGCAAAAGAGGGCCAGCTTTTCTTCCATTTCCTTGGAGAGGGGCTGTTCAGAGCGGCATACAATGACATCCGGTTGAATACCAATGCCCCGCAGTTCTTTTACGCTGTGCTGGGTGGGCTTGGTCTTAAGTTCATTGGCTGCACTGATAAAGGGTACCAGGGTAACGTGAATGTACATCACCTTGTCTTTACCCAGGTCGCTTTTTAACTGCCGAATTGCCTCTAAAAAGGGTTGGGACTCAATATCGCCCACTGTACCCCCTATTTCGGCAATTACGATGTCCGGGTTCCCCTCTTCTTCCAGTTTAAGTACACGCTCTTTAATTTCATTGGTTACATGGGGAATTACCTGCACGGTGGCCCCCAAATAATCACCCCGGCGTTCTTTGCTAATAACTGACCAATAAATAACCCCGGTGGTAACGTTACTACTGCGGGTGAGATCTATATCAATAAACCGTTCGTAGTGGCCCAAATCCAAGTCAGTTTCTGCACCGTCTTCGGTGACATAAACTTCGCCATGCTGGTATGGACTCATGGTACCGGGGTCTATATTTATATAAGGATCCAGTTTTTGAACTGCTACTTTAAGGCCCCTGCTTTTTAAAAGGCGGCCCAACGAAGCGGCAGTTATGCCTTTACCAAGGGAAGACACAACACCCCCCGTAACAAAGATATACTTGGCCATAACTATCCTCCTAGTACTGTAAATAATTAATATAGCTTTATCACCTGTTACATTTTATATGCTCCAAAAGGGGGTGTCAATATGTTAGCGACCCCATCCCAGGCGCACTGCCAACAGGTAGCCTAAAAATATTCCGATGACGCCCATCACCCCTGCCAGGTTCGGCGGGGCAGGTATGGGCAGTTTTAATCGGGCAAATAACAAGCCCACCGTTAAGCCGGCAGTTAGGGCCAGCAAAATTTCCTTTACTTGTCCGCTCAAATTATTACCTCCTACATCCTTTCAGGTGCAGAAACCCCAATTAGTCGCAAGGCGTTTTTAAGCACGATGCGGGTACAGTTGACCAAGACCAACCGTGCATTGGAAATCTGCGGGTCTTCTACAATTACCCGGTGGCTGTTGTAAAAGCTGTGGAAGGCGGAAGCTAAATCGTGCAGGTACCTGGCTATGCGGTGGGGCGCCAGCATTTGGGCTGCCATTGACACTTCCACCGGAAAATCCGCCAACTTCCTGATCAAATCCTGCTCCGGCTCTTCCTTTAATACCTTTAAGTCCACCTCTGCAGCCCGGGGTTTTTTTCTTCCCTGCTCTTCCAATTGGCGGAAGATGCTGCAAATGCGTGCATGGGCATATTGTATGTAAAAAACCGGGTTATCATTGCTTTGTGATTTGGCTAAATCCAAGTCAAACTCCAGGTGGCTGTCCGGGCTGCGCATTACAAAGAAGTAGCGGGCGGCGTCCTTGCCCACCTCTTCGATGAGCTCTGCCAGGGTGACAAATTGGCCGGTACGCTTTGACATGCGCACCACCTCTCCGCCCCTGAGCAGGCGCACCAACTGCATTAGCACCACCTCTAGGGCGTCACGGGAATAGCCCAGGGCCTCAATGGCCCCCTTCATACGGTTAACGTGCCCGTGGTGGTCAGCACCCCAAATATTTATCACTTTATTAAAGCCCCGGTCAAATTTGTTTTTGTGGTAGGCAATGTCGGCGGCAAAGTAGGTTGGTATACCGTTGGAGCGTACCACCACCTCGTCTTTTTCATCACCAAAGGCAGTGGCCTTAAACCACAGGGCCTCTTGCTCTTGGTAGAGGTAGCCCCTTTCCTTTAATTCTGCCAGGGTCTTATCCACCAAGCCCCCTTGGTGCAGCGATTGTTCAGAGAACCAGACATCGTAAACCACTCCGAAATCCAGCAGTGAGTTTTTAATGTCGGTCAACTTCTCCTTTAAGGCAAACTCCACCAGTTTAGAGCGTCGGCTGGCGGCATCGGCGGTCAGGTATGAATCCTTATATTGGGCAATAAAGTTTTTTACCGTTTCAATTAAATCTTCGCCGTGGTAGCCGTCTTCCGGCAGGGGCACCTCTTGTCCCAGCTGCTGCAAATAGCGGGCCTCTAAGGACTTGCCAAAGTTTTCAATTTGGTTGCCGGCGTCATTTATGTAGTATTCCCGCTGCACCTCATAACCGGCAAAATCCAGTATTGAAGCTATGCTGTCACCCAGGGCTGCACCCCTGGCATTGCCCATATGCAGCAGGCCGGTGGGGTTTGCACTGACAAACTCCACCTGCACCTTGGTGCCCGCCCCCATTTCCAATCGGCCGTAGTGGGCCCCTTGCTCTTCAATTTCTTCCAGTGCCTGATAAATCCAGGTCGGTTCCAGGTAAAAATTAATAAAGCCGGGTCCGGCTATTTCGACCTTTTGTACCGGTACGTCGGCCAGTTCAAAGTTCTCTACAATGATATCCGCAAGTTTTCTCGGAGCGTTTTTGGCGGGCCTGGCCAACATCATGGCCAGATTGGTGGCAAAGTCGCCATGTCCCTTTTCTCTGGGTACTTCCACCACAAACTCGGGAACGGTCACCGAAGGTATGGTCCCCTTTTCAACGGCTTTTTCAACCGCCTTTTCCAGGGCCAGCGCCAACTGTGACCGCATCTTTTCTACTATACCGCTCATAACAGGGTAATTAGACCTCCTTGACAGTGATTGACAGTTCATTATATCCTATTTTTTGTCGATCCAGTTCTAATTCATACTCTAGATTAATACTTCCACCCATCTCTGTCAAGTCCACCTCAACTTTACAGGGCAAGACCTTTGTATCCATACTGCCGTAGGGGGTAATGTATTTACCCTCATGGCGCTGGCCTTCTTCAAATACCTGTCTCATTTCGGCGGAACCCATGCGGTTTAAGGTCACCCTGCTGGGCTCAGCCTTTACTGACGTGGTGGTACCCTCCATGCCTGACAGTTCAGTTTCATTGTATATAAGGTAAAATGACCCATTTTTGACATACATATACCCCAAGGTTGTCAACTCAATGGTATCCTTTTCACCCCACTCATTGGTCTGCGTGCCTGTTACGGTAACCAGCACCTCTTTGCTCATTACACCAGCCCTTTCACGCCATATTAGGGTTTACTTCACTACGCAGGCCTATACCAAGCAAGCTTGCCCACAAAATACAAGCTGGGGCTTGCTTGCTAAAATTCTTATCCACATTCAAGGGTTCGACAAAAGGTTACCTTTCCCTGCATTAATTTTAAATTAAGACCGCCTTAAGGGTGGATATAAAAAAAGAGCAGGAAATAAATCCTGCTCTTTTATCATGCTTATCCTCTTGGTGTGTGATCTTTGCCGGCCAAAGTTACAAATGAAGTTCCGATGTAGAGGTACTCCACCTTGCCTTCTTTAGCCAGTGCAGAACAAGCCTTATCAACGTCACGCTTCTTAGCACCTAGCTTAGTAGCGATCTCTTTGGTCTTGGCCTTACTGACAGTACCTAGGTACTCCAGTACTTTTGCTTGTAAATCTTCCATGGATAAAATCACCACCTAATCTTACCACAGGTTAGTGTGGTAGTTTTGACGGTATTTTAACTATTTACCGTTGCTTCTATTCTACCACTTAAATTGGGTGGTGGAACGGAAGGTGGTCACGGCATAGGTAAAATCGTCAATGTGCTTGTCTGTGAATGGCAGTTCTGCCAATTGGAAGAATTTCTCCCAACCGATGCGCTCAATCCATTCACCCATTCTTTCGCCCTGCTTAGCGTTAGCTGCCCACAGTTCAACTAACTTCTTAACTGCATCTACAACCTCAGGCCAGCGCGGAGGATTGTTTGGCAGGTAAGGAATAGCCAGACGTGAGAACATCGGGGTTGAGCGGGCGTTAGATACTTTACCGCCTACCCAGATGGAAATCGCGTCGTTTTCAGGGTCAATGATTTGGATGGATGGGCACATGGTGTAGCAGTTACCACAGTACATGCAGCGCTCTTCTTTAATTTCCACACTCTTCAACTTCGGATTCGGACGAATAGCTGCGGTTGGGCAGCTGGCAATAACAGTCGGAATCTCACAGAAGTTCTTCAAGTTTTCGTGGTTAATTACAGGAGCTTTTCTGTGGATACCCAGAATAGCGATGTCTGAGCAGTGAACGGCACCGCACATGTTCAAGCAGCAAGCCAGAGAAATTCTCATTTTTGCCGGTAACTTCATGGTTTCGAAGTACTCGAACAGTTCGTCCATTACTGCCTTTACAATACCGGAAGCATCGGTAGCTGGGGTATGGCAGTGTACCCAACCTTGGGTGTGTACCATGTTAGTAATGGAGTTACCGGTACCGCCAACAGGTAGTCCTTTAGCCTTAACTTCAGCAATCAGAGGCTCAATGTTGTCTTTGTTGGACAACAGGAACTCGATGTTGTTACGGCTGGTAAATCTCAGGTAACCATCACAGTACTTGTCTGCAATTTCACAGATGTCACGGATAAAGTATATGCTAATCAGTCTTGGAGAACCAACCCGTACTGTGTATAATTCTGCGCCACTTTCGGATACGTGAACGAGTACGCCGGGCTTTAGAATTTCGTGATACTTCCACTTTCCATAGTTTTCTTTAATAATTGGAGGAAGCATATCCCCATAATATGGAGGCCCGATATCAGTTTTCGCCACTTTGCTTCACCTCTCCCCGTACAATTTATTTAATAAGTTTATCACTTAACCAAATTATAGTTCTTAAGTGTCAGTGGATATTACTTAACTTCTTCAGGCCACCAGAAGAAGTAGGGGTTAGCCCGCGGACGGTATACCATTTGTGGAATTGGCTCCAGATCAACTGCACGCAAGAAATGACGCATACCGAGGCGGCAGATTGTTTCACCAACACGCTCACGAACTTTACCTTCTTCGTCCCACCATTCCCAAATCTTTTCTAGGAGATCCTTAACTTCTTGGTAAGGAGCTTCCATCTTCATGAAGGGAACGATTACCCATCCTAAGAATGCAGACTGCAGAATGGTAGCTTTACCACCGATTAGGATGGTAGCACCCTTGTCCAGTCCCGGACGCAGTGCCTTGGGCATTTTGTTGATGCAGTGCATGCAACGTACACACTCAGGAGCATCCAGTTTCAGCTCATTGCCGTCCCACTCTAAGCAGCCGGTGGGGCAACGGTCGATAACCAGCTCTTGAATGTCAAATCCGTTGTTTACATACTCGCGTACTGCTTCTTGGTCAATGCGCAGTTCGTCTCTCCAAGTACCTTGGATTGAGAAGTCAGAACGTGCGATTGATGCTACGCAGTCGTTGGGGCAGCCAGCAATTTTAATTTTGAACTTGTACGGCCACATTGGACGGTGCAGTTCGTCTTGGTATTCGTTGGTCAGGTTGTGGCAAATGTCCATGGCGTCAATGCAAGCGAACTCACAGCGAGCCATACCACAGCAGCAGCTAGGTGTACGCAGGTCAGAACCTGATCCACCGAGGTCGAAACCTTTGTCGCTGTACTCATCAAATAGGGTTTGCAGATACTCTGTTTTTGTTCCTAACAGAACAATGTCACCGGTAGAGCCGTGTAAGTTAGTCAGGCCGCTACCATATTTTTCCCAGATGTCACACACAGTGCGTAGAGCTTCAGTGGTGTAGAACCAACCACTGGGCTGATTCAAACGAACGGTGTGGAATTCAGCTACATTCGGGAATTGCTCGGGTAGGTCGGTATAACGACCGATAACACCACCACCATAACCCATAACACCAACAATACCGCCGTGCTTCCAGTGCCCTTTCTTCTCTTCGTAAGATACTTCCAGTTGACCGAGAAGATCTTGGGCGGTGGGCTTTGTAGGGGCCATTCTCTTGATTTCTGTTACAAAGCTAGGCCACGGTCCAGTTTCCAGTTGATCCAAGAGAGGAGTCTTGGATTCTGCCATTAAGCTCACCTCCAGTATTTTTGGATGGGGATAGCATAACTATCCAACCATGTAAATAAAAGCGCTGCATTCTGTTACCTAAACTACTTTATTGGCATAAACTGGACGAGTTAATTAGTTAGTGCCCATCAACTCGTCACTACTTTGCTGCTTTTAGGTTGTCAGATACAGCATTTAAAGCTTATACAAAAAATATATGCTGTACGGGCACAAGCTTGCTTTTTCTGCCAGCTACTTTACATGATTCCCGTACATGTACAAAGTTTAACATCAATACTTTACGATGTCAACTGGGAAACAACTCTTGTGTTGGTGAAGTTTTGCACTAGGACAGAATATTCTCTCAAATTACTAATTTAATATAATTATTAGCCCCATTGTTTTATTGTTTATTGACTGCACTTATACCCGGTAGCCGGCATTAAAGGCAGCCATGTTTACTTCTAAGAATTTTGGGGGTACTACGGCAGCCAGGGCCTTTTCCCATACCTGTTTTTCTATGGGCATCTGCTTGGCCAGCACGCCCAGCAGCACCACGTTGGCAGTCCTGGCATTGCCGCATTGTATGGCCAGGTCCAGGGCATCTATCACCGATGTGTTGGCCACCCTTGCCTTAATGTAGTCCACCGCCCCTTGGGGATAGGTGGCGGCACCCAGCAGTACCGGCACGGGGTTGATGGCCTGGTTATTCACTATAACGGCTCCGTCGGGCTTTAGGTATGAAAGCCAGCGCAGGGCCTCTAATTTTTCAAAGGACAGCAGTATATCGGCACCGCCCTCGGGAATGAGGGGCGAATGTACCTGGGTGCCAAGGCGCATCATGGTAACAACGCTGCCGCCCCGCTGGGCCATGCCTTTTACTTCTGAAACTTTAATATCATAGCCGGCGTCGTGGGCAGCCTTGGCCAGCACCTTGGTGGCTAAAATGGTTCCTTGTCCGCCCACTCCCACCATCATTAGGTCAAAGGGTTTAAGCATTGTTTTGGCCCCCCTTTATAATTGCGCCCTTTTTGCATACTTGAACACAGAGGCCGCAGCCATTGCATTGGATGCCGTCTATCACTGCAACACCGTCAAGGTGGGAAATGGCCGGGCAGCCCAGTTTCAGGCACAATTTACATTTTATACAGGCCTCGGCATTTACCGTTACCGGCCGGCGAGGTTCCTTGGTGAGCAGGGCACAGGGGTGGCGGGCAATGATAACCGACGGTTCCGCTGCGGCCACCTCTTCCTTCACCGCTTTTTCAAATTGATCAATATTTATGGGGTCAAGCACCTTTACCCGCTTTATACCCAAGGATTTTACCAGGGCCTCCAGGTCCACTTCCACCGTTGGCCGGCCCATTAGGGTTTTTCCTGTTGCCGGGTGGTCCTGGTGGCCGGTCATGGCAGTGGTGCGGTTGTCCAGTATTAACACGGTGCTCTTTCCCTTGTTGTAGACTATGTCCATCAGTCCGGTGACACCGGAGTGGAGAAAGGTGGAATCTCCTATTACTGCCACCGTATTACCCTTTAAGTCCGGGTTTGCCAGCTCCATGCCGTGGGCCACCCCGATGCTGGCGCCCATGCAGATACAGGTGTCCATGGCCGATAAGGGGGGCGCTGAGCCCAGGGTATAGCAGCCAATATCACCGGTGACGGTAAGTTTAAGTTTTCTTAGTACATGGAAGGTGGCCCGGTGTGGGCAGCCGGCACACAGCACCGGCGGGCGCACCGGGGCTTCCGGAGCCTCCTTGTCCAAGGGAGACACCGGCGGCTCTTGGTATTGCTCGGCCACCGGCAAACCTGCTTCCCGAAAGGCTTTTGCCAGTATCACAGGGTTTAGCTCGCCAATCTTGGGCACTATTTCCTTACCCAAAACTTCAATGCCCATGGCCTTTATTTGTGTTTCTAAGAAGGGATCCAACTCCTCCACCACCACCACCCTGTCTACCTGGGAGGCAAATTGTTCTATTAACTTTTCCGGCAGTGGGTTGGTAATGCCCAGTTTAAGCACCGAGGCCCGGGGCATAACTTCCCTTACGTAGGTGTAGCTGATGCCGGCGGTGATTACACCCACCTCTTTGCCGGCCCAATGAATTGAGTTTAGTTGGCTGGTTTCGGCAAAGAGCCGCAAATCTTTCATGCGCTGCTCAAGGTGCAGCCGGCGGGCCCGGGCATTGCCGGGGGTAGCCACATATTTACCGGCGTCTTTTTTGTATTCCTTTAGCGGCTGTTCTATTCTTTCTGCTGTTTCCACCATTGTTTGAGAGTGATTAACCCTGGTGGTGGTGCGCAGCATAACAGGGGTATCAAACTGTTCACTTATTTCCAGCGCAGCGGCCACCATGTCCTTGGCCTCTTGGCTGTCTGAAGGTTCAAGACATGGAATTTTAGACATTAGCGCGTAGTAGCGGTTGTCTTGCTCGTTTTGTGAACTGTGCATGCCGGGATCGTCCGCTGACAGCAGCACCAGACCGCCGTTGATCCCGGTGTAAGACAGGGTAAAGAGAGGGTCTGCCGCTACGTTGACACCGACGTGCTTCATGGTAACCAGTGCCCTGGCCCCTGCAATTGATGCACCCGCACCAACTTCTAAAGCCACCTTCTCGTTGGGAGACCACTGGGCATAAACGCCCGGGTAGTTTTTAAAGTGCTGCAATACTTCGGTGCTGGGGGTGCCAGGATAGCCTACACCTATTTTAACTCCTGCCTCATATGCCCCAAGGGCAATGGCTTCGTTGCCTGACAATAATTTTTTCAAGATAAGATTACACCTCCTGGCCCCTGTTAAGGGCAGTTTTCAGTTGGTTTTGACGGACGGTATCCTATTCCAACACATGCCTTATCTGCTATCTATTGTCAACCACCCGTTTGGCCTTACCCACAAATCTTTCCAGGGAACCGGGTTCTACCAATTTCACCTTGGCGCTTAGGGATAAGACGCTGGACAGTTTGTTCCTCACCGTTTCTTCCAAAAGTTGCAGGTCCTTATATTGGCCGGTAAAGGCCTTTTCAGTGGGCTCCACCTGCACTTCCAAGGTGTCTAAATATCCTTTTTTAGCAACTATAATTTTATAGTGGGGGGCAATGCCGTCAACATCCAGCAGTACGCTTTCAATCTGGGACGGGAATACATTTACCCCGGAAATAATGAGCATGTCATCGGTGCGGCCGCTCACCTTGCGCATGCGCACCGTGGTGCGTCCACATTCACATTTTTCTGGGTTGAGCACCGTTATATCCCTGGTGCGGTAGCGAATAATGGGGAAGGCCTCTTTGGTAAGGGAGGTTATCACCAGTTCTCCCCCTTGGCCGTAATCCAGGGGCTCCTCTGTTTCAGGGTCAATGATCTCAACCAAGAAATGGTCTTCATTGACGTGCAGACCATTGGTATACATACACTCCCCGGAAACACCGGGGCCGATGATCTCGCTTAAACCGTAATTATCGGTGGCCTTAAGATTCCAAACCCTTTCTAACTCGGCCCGCATGCTCTCTGTCCAGGCCTCTGACCCAAATAAACCCACCTTTAATGGCAGTTCTGCCGGGTCTACGCCCATCTTTCTGGCCGTCTCTGCCATGTGCATTGCATAGGTGGGTGTGCTTATTACCGTTGTGGTTCCGAAGTCCTGCATCAGCATTATCTGGCGCTCGGTATTGCCGGTGGAAGTGGGTACAACCATGGCCCCCACCCGCTCTAAACCATAGTGCAAACCAAAGGCACCGGTAAATAAACCGTAGCCAAAACATACCTGGGCCACATCCTCTTCGGTTACTCCCACCATGGTCACCAAACGGGCCACCAGGTCGGCCCAGGTGTCAAGGTCTTTTTTAGTATAGCCAACCACGGTGGGTTTGCCGGTGGTTCCGGATGAGGCATGTACGCGAACAACTTTGCTGCGGGGTACCGCAAACATTTTAAAGGGATAGTTATCCCTAAGATCTGTCTTCACCGTAAAGGGAAAACGGGACAGATCTTTCAAGGTTCGACAATCTTCGGGTTTTATGCCCAGTTGGTCAAACTTTTCCCGATAAAAGGGCACATTTTGGTAGACATTTTTCAGTGTTTGCTGCAGTCGCGCCAACTGCAGTTGCTGCAGTTGGCCGCGATCCATGGTTTCATTTTCAACATCCCAAATCATATTGCTTCCACTTCCTTGTTTCTATTTGCCGGCACTCCGTCCGAAGGCAGGCCTGGGTCCCCGTAAACATGGGCAAGGTGCTCCTGCGGCAGCGGTTTAGTAAGCATACTGACAACCGGCACCACCACCAGCGGAACCAGCATTGCTGCAGAGCCCACGGTGGGTATGGCACTGGGGTACAGATATGAAAAGACCAGTGATATGGTTAAGCCGCTGAGTGCTCCGGCCCATGCCCCCGCTGCGGTGGTACCGCGCCAAAACAGACCGTATAGGAACGGCGCTAAAAAGGCACCGGCCACCGTTCCCCAGGACAGGGCCATGAGGCTGAGTATTATTGTCGGTCTGGCCAGGGCCAGCACCAGTGAAATACCCACAAAGACGGCACAGAGAACCCTCAGGGTTATTACTTTGTTTTTCTCAGACATTCTGGGCTGCACAGTGGGCAACAAGTCCAAGGCCACTGCCGAACTTGATACCAGCACCAGCGAAGCCAGCGTAGACATTGAGGCAGATAGTATTAAAATTAAAATTATTGCCAACACAAATTCCGGCAGTATGTTGTTCATCAGTTGGGGCATCAATAGGTCTACCGTTTGGGCTCCGGTGGCAGCATCCACCGGGAGCTCCTCAAAGAACAAGCGGGTCATTGACCCGGTAAAGTAGGCACCAAAGGTTATTATCAGTGCAAACACTGTGGATACCACCGCTGCCGGTTTAATTGCACTTTCACTTTTAATGGCATAGAATTTTTGCACCATCTGGGGCAGGGCCCAAGCTCCTAAGCTGGTCAGTATTACCAGCGAAGCCAGGGGCAGCAAGCCCGGTGCACCCACCGCCTGGGTTAAGCCCGGGTCTATATCCGCTAGTTTTTGCACCGCAGGCATCAAGCCGCCGGTCTCCGGTGCCCTAAGTACATACCACAGGAGCAGGCCCACCCCAAAGAGCATGATACAGCCCTGTACAAAGTCGGTGAGGGCCACGGCCCGGTAGCCGCCAAGTATGAGGTAGGTTGCGGTAAGTGTTGCCATAAATATGGCGGCAGCAATGTAAGGTACGCCAAATACCTGTTCAAACAAGTATGATAAACCCATGTACACCGATGCCGAATAGGGCACCATAAAAATAAAAATGACCAGTCCTGCAAATATCTTCATGCCCGGACTTTGATACCGGACACTAAGAAATTGGGGCATGGTCATGGTGTTTAACCGTGTGGTGATGCTGCGGGTCCTCTTAGCCAGTATCCACCAGGCTAAAAGGCTACCAAACAGGGAGTTGCCTAATACAATCCACAGGCCGGATAAACCAAAGTTCCACCCTACTTGACCGGCATACCCAATAAATATTACTGCGGAAAAGTAGGTGGTACCAAAGGCAAAGGCTGACAGCCAAGGGCCTACGGTACGGCCACCGAGAAAAAAGTCGCTTACAGTGTGGGATTTGCGCATGTTCACAAGCCCACTGTACAATAAAAGGGACACAAATAAAAAAACCAATAAGTACTTAATCATTTTCTAACCATCCTCCCGTACTGCTTTTTTCAGTTAATTAATTAAAAAAAGAAAAATGCCAGGTTTTACCCCTCCTTACCTTCCTGCCGTTCTGCACTTACTATTATTCTATACGCATATGCTTTTTCCTGCAATAGCATTTTGGTAAAGATCAGGATATTGGCCCTGGGAAAAAATAGTTAGCCGGCCGGAAGCCACAGGCTTCAGGGGCCGGCAGTAGTATTTTATTAACCCAATCTCTTTTTTACAAACCGGGACATTCTCTTGAGCGCCTCTGTTAAATCCTCCAAGGAGGTGGCGTAAGAGCAGCGGACAAAGCCTTCCCCCGATTTGCCAAAGGCATTGCCGGGCACCACTGCAACCTTGGTTTCCATAAGCAGCTCCTCGGCAAACTCTTCCGATGTCAAGCCGGTGGGACGGATGTCCGGAAAGGCATAAAAGGCCCCGCCGGGCTCAAAACAGGGTAAGCCCATTTCATTTAAGGCATTGACCACCATTATACGGCGGCGGTTGTACTGCTGCACCATGTTTTGCATTTTTTCCCGGCCGTTTTTAAGCGCCTCCACCGCTGCCATTTGTGCGGTGATGGGGGCACAGAGCATGGTGTACTGGTGAATTTTATTCATGGCTTCAATGAATACCGGGTTAGCTGCGGCATAGCCCACCCGCCAGCCGGTCATGGCATAGGCTTTAGAAAAACCGTTTAGCAGTATGGTGCGATCCCTCATGCCCGGCAGGGAGGCAATGCAGGTGTGTTTGCCCCGGTAGGTCAGCTGATCATATATTTCATCGGATATCACTATTAAATCGTGGTGTTTAACCACCTCGGTTATTTCTTCAATGTTCTTTTTGCTCAAGATGGCCCCGGTGGGGTTATTGGGGTAACACAACAGGAGCGCCTTGGTTTTAGGGGTAATTGCCTTTTCTACCCTTTCGGCGGTCAGTTGAAAGTCCTCTTCTAACCGCGTTTCAATTGGCACCGGCACTCCTCCGGCCAGGGCGGTGCAGGGAGTATAGGATACGTAGCAGGGGTCGGGCACCAGCACCTCATCGCCGGGCACCACCACCGCCCGCAGGGCCAGGTCCAGGGCCTCGCTCACCCCCACCGTTACAAGCAGTTCATCCTTGGGGTGGTATTTTACCCCGTAATTTTGCTCCAGGTGCTCTGCCACTGCCTCCCTCAGCAGGGGCAGCCCTTGGTTTGCTGTATAGGTGGTATAACCCTTTTCCAGGGAGTACACACAGGCTTCCCGGATGTGCCAGGGGGTTACAAAGTCCGGTTCACCCACCCCCAGTGAAATTACCCCCTCCATCTCCGCTGCCAGATTGAAAAAACGCCTGATGCCGGAGGGGGGTATATCCCTAACGGTGGGGTTAATATATTTCTGCCACTGGCTCATGGTGTTACCACCAACCTGTGGTCAGTTTCCTTGTCCTCTAAGATGCAGCCGTGCTTGCTTATAGGTCTTCAACACAAAATGGGTGGCGGTGCTCAAGACATGTTCTATGGTGGCCAGTTTGCTGGATACAAATTGGGCTACGTCTTTCATGGTTTTGCCCTCCACAAAGACCGCCAGGTCATAGGCGCCGGACATCAGGTGTACGCTGTGCACCTCGGGAAAACGGTAAATTCTCTCGGCCACCGCATCAAAGCCCACCTCCCGCTGGGGGGTAATTTTCACTTCTATCAAGGCGCTTACCTTTTCTTCGCCGCATTTTTCCCAGTTAACCATGGTTTGGTAGCTAATTATTATGCCTTTGTCTTCATATTCCTTAATGCGCTCTTTAACCTGCTCAACCTCCAGCCCCACCAAGGGTGCTATTTCCTCCGGTCTTATTCTGCAGTTTTTTTCTAACAGCTCTAAAATAACCTTGTCTTGCTGATCCATTTATTTATACCTCCTTAAAGTTGTCCCTCATAAAATAAAAACTTCGTCCCCTAAAGGGACGAAGTTATTTTCGTGGTACCACCCTAATTCAGCCGTGTTTTAACGGCCCTTGTATCGGTTAACGGCGGGGTGCGCCGGCGGTGCTTAATGATTTCAGCCCGCAGCTTCTGGGTGGCTCGAATTGCTCCGTATCCGCCGGGCTCACACCTACCCCCGGCTCTCTGTGGATGGGCTGCAATCCTTTTTCCCATTCATCGCTGATAAATATTAACTTATTTTTGCAGTATAGCAAAGTAACTTTTTAATGTCAACTGCCTTTACATTGTTAATTGCCCGTTGGGGGTATCCACCACTACCTTTACGCTTTCCTTTTTGCCCGTTTCAGCGTTGATATACACTAAGAAGGTATCCTCATTGAGGGAACCAGTCAGTTCCCAACAGAGCACCTCCTGGTAGTTTTCCTTGGGGATTAGGGCCAGCCGGGCCGACTCCACATTCATATGGGGATTTACCTTTTCCCGGGCCTCTTCTTGGGTTATGACGGCCTCTTTCAAATCCCGGTCTTTACTGGCCATCCAGTATTGGGATGCCTCGTATGCCAACACCCTGCCGTCATCCAAGGACACCAGGCATTTAATTTGGTCAGGATAAAGCATAACATCGCCCTCAGTGGCCACAAACTGAACGGTGACCATATTGCCCTGTTTGCTGTGGAAGGTGTCCACCATATTTTCTTTACCCCGGCTCTTTAAAAACTGCCGGGCCTTTTCCCTGGCCTGCTCCACCGAAAAGTTGGCATTTTCAACCTCTTTATTGCCTAAGTACCAAATTACCTTGCCGCCCTGCTGGCTCACATCACACATGTAGCGGGGCAGGTTTTCATTGTTATCCCTGGGGATTAGCTCTACGGTGTATGATTCAATGCGGCCCTTGTTTTTTCCCACCACCCTGGCGGTGTAGTTCTTGTTTTCTTTATCAATAAAATCCAGGGCTATTTCCCGTGCCTTTTCTGCACTGATGCTTTCGCCCTTCAGCCCCTGGGGTTTCCTTTTTTCCAGGTGGTCGGAAAAGGGTCCGTCGTATATTAAGGTGGGATGTGTTTGCATGTTTCTGTTTATTTTTTCAAGTTCACCGTCCAGCCCCCGGTCGGCATCATCAAGCCCCTGGCGGGTCTTGGCCTGCAGTTCGCTTAGGGTTAACCGACCCTCCACCACCTGTTCTTCCATCTCACTGATATCTTTGTTTAGTTCCGTGGCCTGCCTATAGAGGCGGTTTAGTGTATTCCAGTGGTGATCCGTAAGTTCTTCCGTATCAACTATTTCCTTAGAAACGGTATAAGAATAGTCCCCCACCTGGGATAAAAATTTAGCTGTGCGCTCCGTTAGGGCGGTGGACACAGGAAGCTGGGTTAAACTGCTTTGGGCAGAATCAGCCCTTAACCATATCTCTGAAAAAATCGCCACATCTTCCCCTGTGCCCTTGGCCACTAAACTTTTTGCCAGGGCCGTCTCTAGGTTTTTTACATGGGTAGCCATATCAAAGAAGGACATTTGATATCTGTTGGTTAAAAACACTTCTAAATCTTGGCGCACCTGGTGCTGGCGATAGCCCCAAAAACCCACCGCCGCCAGTAAGGCCACTCCTAACAAGGACGCCGCTAGCCATCTTTTCATCGTTTAACCCCCTTTATATCCCGAAAACATGGTTTCCAATTTGCCCGGTTATGGTTCGACTCCAAATCCATTTGGACACAGGCTTATATGGGTTCCAGAAAAACAGGGCCCCCCCGGTGGGATCCCAGCCATTCATGGCATCCTCGGCCGCCCGCCTGGCTTCGTCGCTTACCTCCCGGGTATATTGGGCGTTGGCCACCGACTCAAAGGCCAGGGGCTGGTAAACTACCCCCGCCAGTGTATTGGGAAAGTTGGGGCTTTCTACCCTGTTCAAAATTACCGCCGCCACCGCCACCTGGCCCACATAGGGTTCGTCGGCAGCCTCACCCATCACCACCCTGGATAATAAATGAAGGTCGGCGCGGTTAACCTCAGCCCTGGAGGCCACCTCATTTCGATCATCCCGCTGCTGGGTCGGCTGATTCTGTGCTGCCTGCTGCTGCGGTGCCGAGCCCCCGGCAGGGGGGTAGCCTATGGCGGCCCAGGTACGGGGGCCCACAACCCCATCCACCGCCAAGCCGTTTTTTGCCTGAAAGTTTTTCACCGCATTAAAGGTTTGTGGGTTATACACACCGTCTATGGGGCCGTCGTAATAGTCCCAGTCACTTAATCTGATCTGAACATGCCTCACATCGTCACCGCTAATACCCCAGTACAGGGTGCGGGGTTGGGCATCTGCCTTGCTAAAGGCAAAGGTGCCCACCGCAGCCACCAAAAAGGCTACCAAAATCAGCATTGCCGCAGGCTTTCGCCGGCTTTTATCTTTTTTTAACATTCTGGCTTCACCCCATTTTAAATTTTTTGCTGTCCTTATTTTGTCTAAAAGCACAAGCCTTTATTTATAGAAAAACCTGGCTGATGGCAAAGGAAAAGCCCCCCTCAAGGTAAGAGGGGGGCCTATAAAGAGAGCTCATATTTATTTGTTTAGGCCTTGTGCCTTATATCGGGCCGCCAACTTGACAAAGTTTTCAGCCCACTGGGGTACCGCCAGGGCATGTATGTAATTAAAGCAGGCCAGTACATTTTTATATAGCAGGCCGTCTTTATTGTCCACTATACCCCGTCCCCGGGTTACCCGGTAGGCAAAGGAGATTTTTTCTTGATCCAAATTTACCAGTTTGATGTGATGAAATTGGTGTCCCTTTACTTCACTGCCTTTGGGGAAGTAAGGGGTATCCCCTTCCACCGCCAGCCTTATATAACCATGGCCCTGGGGCTTTTTGGTCAGCTCCGCCTCAAAGGGCAGTGCACCCACCAGCGAGTATTTCTTATCGTTCCAGTTTATCGATCTGCCAAGGTAGATTGCTCCACCGCTTTCGGCATATACCGGCAGGCCACTTTCAATACGGTTTTTTAAGTCTGCCCGAAAGGAAGCGTTCTTCTCCAGCTCCGCAGCCATCATTTCAGGAAAGCCGCCGCCAATATATAAGGCGTCCAGGTCAGGCAGCGCGGGGTCCTTGATGGCGTCTATGGCCACCAATTCCGCGCCGGCACCGCTCAATGCCTCAAGGTTTTCCGGGTAGTAAAAGGTGAAGGCGCCGTCCATCATCACACCCACAAGGGGGCGGTCGCCGGATAAGGCAGTCACCTCTGCGGGCCTTTTTAGCCCCTTTAACCGGGGGGGAAGAGTTAATTTGCCGGTGAGCGGGGGGGCTTGGGAAGCCACCTCCATCAGCCTGTCTAAATCCAGGTACTGCTCGGCTGCCTCTGCCACCCTTTCAACGGCCCGGTGAAGGGACTGGTCCTCTGTGGCCGGCACCAAGCCCAGGTGCCGATCCGGGATGGTGTACTGCTGCCCCTTGGGCATTATGCCCAGCACCGGTATATCACAATATTTTTCTATGGAGGCTCGCAGGATATTTTCGTGACGGCTGCGCGCCACATTATTTAAGATCACGCCGGCCACATTGACGTCCTTGTCAAAGTACCTATAACCGTTTACCATGGCAGCAACGCTGCGGGTCATCCTGATGCAGTTCACCACCAGTATCACCGGCGCCTGCACCGCCTTGGCTATTTCAGCCGCACTGCCGCTGCCCTCAAGATCCACCCCGTCAAACAAGCCCATGGCCCCTTCAATAACGCTGATATCAGCGCCCTGGGTGTGGGTAACAAAGGAGCCCCTAATGGCCTCCCTATCCATCAGATAGCTGTCTAAATTACGGCATCTTCTGCCGGCTACCCTGGTTAACCAACTTGGGTCAATAAAATCCGGCCCTTTTTTAAATGGTTGCACCTTTATACCCCGGGCAGTGAGGGCTGCTATTAGTCCGACAGTTATGGTTGTTTTGCCTGAACGCCCCTGGGGCGCCGCTATCAGTAATCTGGGAGTGTTTTGTACTTGTTCCATTAGCCTTCCCTGCCTTCCAAGACCAAGGCCTTACCATCGCAGAAAACTTGGCTTGCGTCAAGGGCCGGCAGAGGCCAAAGCCTTAGTTTTCTTCTGCCCCCTGGGTACTTGTGCCCCTCAGGGTACTTGTGCCCCTCAGGGTGCTTATGCCCTTCAGGGTACTTGTACCCTTCAGAGCTGGGCAAGTGCCTTGGTTAGACTGTATTTTTATTTCATTCTTCTATTTTCTTTAATGGGTCCACACACACCTATGCAGTTAGTTTACCACGACAGCCCGGCAAATTTACAGAAAAGTTCACCCTCACCATAATATTGATTAGGTGAGGGTGAATAAATTTCTTTTTGTTGTAGATTCTAATGTTTACACACAACCGGTTGGCTTTGGCAGACCGGCCAGTTTACATGCACCCTTGGCTGGGCCGGTGGGGAACAACTGATAGATCTGCTTGAGGCTGAAGCCGGTTTCTTTACAAAGTTTACGAATCATAGGAGCAATACCAAACTGGAAGAAGTAGTCGCGCAGGTAGTTGATTACTTTCCAGTGGTCTTCGGTTAATTCATCAATACCTTCATCCTTGGCAAACATGTGTGCAACTGCCTCGCTCCACTGATCGGTGTTAATTAAGAAACCATCCTCATCAATCTCGATTTGCTGGCCATCAACTTCGATAAACGGCATTAGGTAGACACCTCCATAATTTATTATTACCTCTGCGGTGTGGCTTAACGCCGATATACACCACAAAACAGCATCTTTAAAAGCATGCTTTTATTATTTTAATATATTTTACACAAATATGCTAGTACCATTTACTCATTTATTGGCGGATATAAGGCCGTACCAACCAAATCTATCAAACCTTTTACCTCTACACCCAGTTCATGTTCCTCTACCATCGGATAGAGCTGTGCTTTACAGATTGAACAGGGGGCAACCAGGTAACCATTGCCATCTTCGCCTACACCTGTGGCACGTACCTGTTCTGCCTTCTTGGCAGAAAACTTGATGCGCAGGTCATACATCACAGGATCATCGTAAAGAATGGCAGAGCCACCACCGCAGCAGAAGTTACGTTCGCGGTTCGGTGTCATTTCCCTAAAGTCATTTACACAGGGTCTTAGTACCTCGCGCAGTGTTTCACTTAAGTTGCATGCACGGCCAAAGTTGCAGGGGTCGTGCAGGGTGGTTGGATGATTGTTGGCTTCCGGGTTCAGCTTCAACTGACCGGTGCGAATGTAGTAAGCCGTCTCATCGTGTATGTGCACGATGGGCACCGGAATGGGACGGTCTGCCATGCTGGGTACATACATTTTACCTGCACGCCAGCCGTGGCCACATTCACCCCAAACAATCTTCTTAACATTCAGCTTTACTGCTTCGTTTAACAAGCGCATGATGTTGTGACGCAAGGTATAGCGCTGGTCAAAGAGTAAGCCGAAGTTACCGGCTTCAGCAATCTCACTGCTCATGGTCCAATTTACTCCCAGATAGTGGAAGAACTTGGCCGCACCCATCATGGTGTTAGGGTTGAGCAAAAAGTCTGCAGAAGACGGAATGTACAATACATCGGCCGGCTTGTCAATGGGAATTTTTATTTCGATGCCTGTTTCCTCTTCCATTTCCTCTTCCAAGAATTCACAGGTATCTACTAAACCGGGCTTGGGCAAGCCGGTGTGGTTACCGGTTCGATACATTGCCGCACCCACAGATGCCTGCAGTTTAGGCACCATGCCAAGCCAGTGCAGTAACTGGCGGCCGGCAAAGGTTACTTCACAGGTATCGATGCCGAAGGGGCACACCAAGGCACAGCGACGGCATTCGTTACACTGGTAGAAGTAAGAGTACATTTTATCAATGGTGTCTAAGCTCAGTGGTTCAGCACCGGCAAGGGAGCCAAACAATCTACCCTCTAAGGTATAAGCAGCCTTCCAAGCCTTACGGAATAAGTCTGCCCGATTGGTCGGAATATTATTAGGGTCTCTGGTACCTAAATAGGTATGGCAGTTTTCTGCACAAAGACCGCACTTGGTGCAGGATTCCATTGCCAACATCAGCGGCCGGAATTTTTCTACCAAATGCTTTAAATGCTTTAACGCCTCTTCAACTTTACGCTCTTCAGGTACGGGTTCAATAAAGAGGGCGCGCATTTCAGCGGTGGTTGCCATACCCGGAGCTTTATACTTCTTTTCTTCAG
Organism: Desulfofalx alkaliphila DSM 12257; assembly: GCF_000711975.1. Lineage (NCBI taxonomy): Bacteria > Bacillati > Bacillota > Clostridia > Eubacteriales > Peptococcaceae > Desulfofalx > Desulfofalx alkaliphila. The sequence goes on from NZ_JONT01000003.1 coordinate 137,309, forward strand.
TCATGCGCTACACCCCCCCTGATGTGGTTTTACCATTGGTTACTGCAGCACCGGAGCCGCTGGCCACGGAAGCACCGGCACCCGGCAGGCCAGGAGCGGGCTCAACATACGGACGGTTGATAATCCAACGCTCTGCAAACATTCCAAACAGGTGTAGCAACTTACTGAATGGGAATACCATTAAGAGCAGTTGTACTAACAACAGGTGTATTGCAAAAACCAGGTTAAAGCCAGAAAAATCAACAGCTTGGAAAGTAGCTAGTTGAATAACATAGGCCTGTGCCGTTTCATAGTCAACCGAATACTCTGGGAACAAACGCATAACGTTACCTGCAGAAACAATACCAATTAGCAAAAGCAGGTGCAGATAATCGGCAGGGTATGAGACCAGTTTCACTTCTTCAATAACTAACCGTCTGTAAAGCAGGTAAACCAGGGCCACGAAAATGATAATACCCATGGAAGTACCCAGCAAGTCAGACAGGTATTTACTTAAATCTACACTGGTACCAATGTACTTAAACTGTTCACCTAAAAATGCAAAACCTACAATGTGTCCGCCAATAATGTTTAGCAAGGCAAAGTGCATAATCCACGCACCGGCCCACAAGCTTTTGTCAGCTTTGAACACGCTGCGGAACAAGGCCACCTCAGCAGCGTAGTTAACCGCTGCACCACTCATTGTTGCAGGGGCGGGGGTTAAGACAATGTTGTGTACAATCCTTGCACCTGCCCATCTGCCAAGACGGAACATAATCCCTAGTACAAATATTGTTACGGTAATATACGGTAGAATTTGAAGTATAATAAAAGACACAGGTACACCTCCTTAGAGTGATCCCCGGAAAAAAATATTTTTGTCACCGAATTTTTGTAGTCATACCTTTAACTATAGTTCTTGAATGGTAGCGGCACCGGTGGGACAGGATACCACACAGGTTTCGCAGCCCATGCAGTCGGTTTCGCTGCCGGTTACTGCGGCTTTTCCGTCAACCATTTCTAAAATGGCAGCGGGGCAAGCATCTACGCATTCACCGCAACCTTCGCATTGATCCGCATCAATTGATACCATAAACATGCCACACAACCTCCTTTATTTATTGTATAAAAACACAAGTTGCCCGGTACTCATAACAGGCAGTACCAAAGCAAACACCAACACCCCTCTCGTATAACCAATATTCGTTACTTATTAAATTATTCCTTCTCCTAAGGAACACTTTTTTTTCAGAATATACTAATGTTTGTCTTTTATCTTACGTATAAATGATAACATTATATTTTGTCTTTCGTAAAGGTTATGATTTTTCAAATATTACATATAACTAGCCATGTTGGCATTTTTTCTTATACAATTATGTTTTTAAAGTAGGACTTTTGCATTTGCCGGAGAAAGTAATTAATCGTTAGGGGGTGAGTAAGTGTCCACTGATACAAATACTATCATAAATCTAGCAGAAAAAATAGGTTTAGCTCTATCTGAAACAGAAGAGTTTAAACAAAAACAAGAGGCTGAAAAAATGTTGCGCCAGGACGCTGAAGCTCGTAAATTAATCAAAGAGTTTCAAACATTAAAAAACTCCTATGAACGGATGGAAAAAATGGGGCATCCTTTAAGTGAAAAAAATATGGAGCAATTAAAAAAAGCAGAAGAAAAGGCCATGGCCAACCCCAATGTAAAAAACTGGTATGACAAAACCCAGCGTTTTTACGACCTGGTGATTGAGGTAAACAAAAAAATACAAGAGGGTATTACCGTGTAAAGGGGCGCTGTTTGCGTCCCTTTTTCAACGGCGTCCCTTGCACAAGAATTATTCCAGGTGGCAGGCCAGCGTCTGCAAGTTCCAGGTCAAATCTATTCTTTGCTCTATAATGTTATCGGGCAGTGACAGGTTTACAGGGGAAACATTTAGTATGGCTTTAATTCCTGATTTAGCTATTTGGTCCACCGCCTCCTGGGCCTCTTGCACCCTGGTGGCCAATATGGCCAGTTTAATTTCTTCATTTTCCACAAATTTCTTCAATTCCGATAAGGGTTGTACCGGCAAATGTTCCAGCATTTTTCCCGCCGGCACCGGTCCGGGGGCAAAGACACCCACTATTCTAAAATTTTTACCGTACAAACAATTGTACTCCACAACTGCCGACGCCATTTTACCATTCCCTATGAGCACAACTTTCCAATGCTGGTCGAGGTTGAGCACCTGCCTTATTGTGCGGAAAAGCAATTCCACGTCATAACCCACCCCGCGTTTACCCAGTTCACCAAAGTAAGCCAAATCCTTGCGAATCATGGTGGCTTCCAGGCCCAGTTCTTTACCGAGCTCCTTGGATGATATGGTGTTTTTGCCCTGCTTACGCATTTTTAACAGGCACTGGTGGTAAATCGGTAGCCTTTTGGCAATGGCTTTTGGTACGCCTTCAGGAGAGTACATTTTTTTGCTCACTCCCTAAATAATTAGTCAGAAAAGTGGTATTTTTCCATTAATTATTGTAAATTTACTATACCACTTTTTATATTTTTAGTAAACACTTGTATTTAGAGTAATTTTGTCTAAAACCAGGCCCCGGGAGTGGAGAAATTAAATGAAAAAGCCGTGAAATAAAAAGGACTTGGCCCCTGCCAAGTCTTAAATTTTCACATGTTTTTTGTCCCTTATTCCTGAAATTCCACCACCTTCTTTATTAAATCTCATGAAACAATGTTGAAATTTATAACAGACTTCAAAGCATGCCTGCTGATGCTAATTTTCTAGTTCTGATTCATTAATCCCTAACTCCCTCAGAACTTCTTCCATACCGGCAAGCTCAAATTTTTTCCGGGCTCTTAGTTATACCATGTTCCGGGGATATTATTGCCTTTCCCTATTTATGATAGGGTTCACCCCTATTTATTTTAAATACCCGGTAAATTTGTTCCAGCAGTATTAAACGCATTAATTGGTGGGGAAAGGTAAGTTTGGAAAAGGATAGTTTCAGCTGGCAGCGATTTAACAGGTTTTTGTTTATTCCCAGGGAGCCCCCTATCAACATGGTTATATCACTTTTGCCGGTGTTCATAAGGTCGGCAAAGCATTGGGCCAGCTGTTCTGAGCTGTAGCTTTTTCCGTGAATGTCCAGGGCAATTAGATAGGTATTGGCCCTGATATGGCGCTGTATACGCTGTGCCTCTTTTAGTTTTATTTGTTCTGCGGCATGTTCCGACAGCCCTTCACTGTGGGGCTCATCGGCAACCTCAATAATTTCTAGTTTTGTCATGGGCTGCAGTCTTTTCATGTACTCCCCTATACCCTGCTTTAAATATTTTTCCTTTAACTTGCCCACCGCAATGATAGTAATGCGCAAGGAAATCATTCCATTCTGTATAATAAGTATTTAAAGGGCGCCTTTTGCGCCCTTTAGTTAAATTATATGGACTTTATTAAGGATTTTATTCTAATGTCACCGATTTAACACAGGCACCCAGGGAATTTAGCTTGCTTTCAAAGTCCTGGTAGCCCCTGAGTATATACTGGGGGTTAGATATATGGGTTTCCCCCCTGGCCATTAGTCCTGCAATTAATAAGGCCGCACCGGCCCGCAGGTCGGTGGCTTTCACATGGGCTCCCTGCAGTTCCGGAACCCCCTCGATAACTGCCATTCTTCCTTCAACCTTAATTTTTGCCCCCAGCCGCTTCAGTTCATCTGCCACTTGAAATCTGTTTTCAAATATATTTTCTACTATGACGCTGGTGCCGGGAACGGTGGTCAAGAGCACCATCATTTGCGACTGCATGTCTGTAGGAAAGCCAGGATAGGGCAGGGTTTTAATATCCACCGGCGCCAGGGGACCCGCAGCTTTAACCCGCAGGCTGTCCTCTGACTCTTCTATTTCCACCTTGGCTTCTCTTAATTTGGCAATGAGGGGTTCCAGGTGTTTGGGAATTACGTTTTCTAATAAAACATCTCCCCTGGTGGCCGCTGCAGCCACCATATAGGTGCCCGCTTCAATGCGATCCGGTATTACAGAGTAGCGCTGACACTGATTTAGCTCTGATTTTCCTTCGATTTTGATTACGTCTGTTCCGGCACCCCTTACCTTGGCACCCATTGCATTTAAAAAGTTTGCCAAATCAACTATTTCCGGTTCCTTGGCCACGTTTTCTATGATGGTTTGGCCCTCGGCTAAGCAGGCGGCCATCATGATATTTTCGGTGGCTCCCACACTGGGGAAATCCAGGTATACCCGCGCCCCTGTCAGCCTGTCAGCAGTACCGATAACAAAGCCCCTTTCCAGCCTTATTTCTGCACCCATGCCGGCCAGTCCCTTAAAATGCAAATCCATTGGGCGGACACCGATGTTGCATCCCCCGGGCAGGGCCACACTTGCCCGCCCGTACTTGGCCAATAATGGGCCCAGTAAAAGGTTTGAAGCGCGCAGCTTTTTTACCTTTTCATAGGGGGCGTCTTGGCTAATGGTTTCCGGAGGCTTAATGTACAGCACATCACTGTCCAGCCACCTTATTTCGGCACCCATGGTGCCTATAATTTCTATCATTATTTTTACATCGCTAATATAGGGAATATTGTCCAGTACCACCGGCTTATCTGCCATCAATGCAGCACACATTATTGCCAAGGAGGCGTTTTTGGCACCGCTAATCTTTACTTTTCCTTTTAAGGAACGCCCTCCGCTTACAACGATTTTACGCAATATGCACAGCTCCTTCATTATTCTGCCAATAGTGTTCTATTCTCCTATTTTACATGATATTCCTTCCCCGAAAAAAGGGGAAATACAAGATCAGACCGAGAAAATTCGGTCTGATCTAAATTCTAAGGCAGCCGGTGCATTTACCGCAGCAAACCGCGGTATGGGGTTAGTTAAAGAGCTGCCAATTATCATCCAGCCAGTCATTTAATTGATATTCAAAGGTATTTAAATCAATTCCATATATTTCTAAAAAAGCTTCCTCCAGGGAGTAGCCCCGGCCTAAAAGATCCATCGTTTCCAGTATAGCTTCTTTCCCATAAATTTCAACCAAATAGTATACGGCAGCCAGCGATTGCCTATAGGCCAAGGATTGATTGGCAAGGTTTTCAAAGCCCTCGCTTAATTGTTGTAAGCCATAGCGCTGATCCTCCAGGGAACCGGCCCTGTCGTTAAATTTAAAACCGGTTAAGTTTAATTCCACATATTGGGCTATGCCTTCGGTGAACCAGCGGCTATAGTTGCCCCGGGTGCGATAATCCACCACCAGGTGGGCCAGTTCATGGGCCACCGGTCCGGTTTTATAGAATACCTGCCTCAGGTGCTCTTGGTCTTCCGCATCTATCCACTCCCGGGGAGCCAGCACCTTTATGGTGCCTGCCCAATATACGCCCATGGCACTTTCGTCTGCCGGCCAGCCAAAGTATTGGTTTAGTTTTTCCCTGTTTGGGTAGACCAGCAAAACTACTTTTCTGTCCAGGGGGTAGTCAAGCAGGTCCAAGACCGGCTGTAAAAATTCTTCTGCGGCATCCATTACCAGCTGCGCCTCTTGTTCATCGCCGGGATAGTGCTTAACCACTATCTTTTCGGCGGTTATTTCCGGCAGGTGGGCAGAGCGTACCGCTGTACTAAGTTTGGCCAGTTCCCGGCTTGCGGTATATATATAAAGCCGATGGCTGTTCCAACCCCATAGCATTGATGTTGCAAAGATCAGTAAACCCAACACCGCCAATAAAAGTATAAGGGGGTGAAGGGAATAGCCATGATTGAAGTCCCCCGGTGGCATAAGAGCACCTCCCTCTTTTCTAATTAGTTAACTAAATTATATCTATTAAATCAGGGTCACTGCCAGCGGAAAAAAAAGGACCCACTGCATGGGGTGGGTCACTGTGAACAAATGTATTTTATTTGTCTTCCTCTTCCATTTGCTGCTGCCACTCTTCAATTAACTGTTGGGCCTGCTCCACGTAGGGTCCTTCCCCCACCAGCTCAATAAATTTTTCCATTTGGGTGATGGCCCCTTGATAGTCTTCCTTGCCATAGGCCAAAATGTAGCCGTACATATGGCGGGCATCGATATTATCTTCGTCCTTTTCAAGCACGTAGGCTACATGCTCCTCTGCCTGGTCATAGCCGCCTTCATAAAGGTATAGGGAGGCCAGATTTAAGCGGGCATCGGTGTTTTCCGGCTGCAGGGCCACCAGGTCTTGAAAGCTGGTTTTTGCCTTCTCCCCTTCTCCGGTGAGCATATACATTGTGGCCAACTCAGATAATACCTCTGCATTTTCGGGTTCCTCTTGGGCTGTCTTTTCCAAGGCACTGATTTGCTCTTGGAAGTATTGCTCCACCTCTTCTTGGGTCAGACCCTGATTGTTATCCAGCGTCGGGGCAGTGCCGCCTATAATTCCACCTATTGATGTAATAATTAAACTGGCGGCAATTAAGAATATAAATAAAACGAACAGTATTTTTGTGTGTTTCTTTAGTCTTTTGCGATTAAAAAACATATGCTTTATTCCACCCCTTTCACAACTTCAACCTGTGTATTATAACATTTTTGAACGATCTTATAAAGAGTATTTTTAGCGTAATAAAAAACCCCTGGCCTTACAGTATGCCAAGGGTTTTATTGTTACAAGTAATTTGCCGGGTTTTGCGGTGATCCGTTTACCAGCACTTCAAAGTGCAGGTGGGGCCCTGTTGTGTTTCCTGTACTTCCTATGGCTCCGATAACCTGGCCTCTCTGTACACTTTGACCCACCGATACATCCATTTTAGACAGGTGGGCATACCGGGTAACCATACCGCCGCCGTGTGATACATCTACGCAGTTACCGTAGCCGGCATACCAGCTGGCCCTGACCACTGTGCCATTTTCCGCGGCCACCACAGGACTGCCGTTAGGGCCTCCCAAGTCAATGCCTGTATGCATTCTTCCCCAGCGTTGACCAAAGGGTGATACAATAGCCCCCGCGGAGGGCTTAGCCAGACGGCCGCCGCCAAAATCACGGGATGCCACCAAGACCCGGGTACCCCTTTCTTCAATTCTAGGTTTTGTCTCTTTGACAACGGTTTCTCCCAGGGCAACCTTGTCTGTTACAACACCGTTTTTAGCCACAATTTTATATTGCACTTCTTTTAAACCGTCTTCACCTTGCTGCACCACTTTAGACTGTCCTTGCAGCATGGCGCTGTTGCGCTTTACTTCAACCGGTGCCGGTATTTTTTCTTCCACCGTTTTTTCAAAGGTACACACCACATTAATTATCGGCTGAATATCAGACAGCCTTAACACTTGGCCAATTTGCATTAATTCCGGTTTAAAGTCCGGATTTAGCTCTTCCAATTTTTCTACCGGTATATTGTTGCCATAGGCTATATCCCACAGGGTGTCGCCTTCTTTCACCGTGTAAGTGGGAATGGTTCCCTTTTCCTTAACTTCGGCCAGTGCAGTTTGTACGGTGGTAACTTGTTCCACCTGCACAGGCATTTCCACCACTTCTATTTCTTCTTTAAAGGTTATTACGCCTCTGGGGTCAATGGTATATTCTTCTTTTAGCTTCTCGAGAAACTCTTCGGCCTCTTCTATGCTTTCAAAGGCAAAGGTTGCCTTACCATCCACTTTCACTACTGCACCCTCTAGGCTGTAAGTTAGAAGCGGATATAATATTTGCCTTAGAGTATCTTTGTCTACCACCGCTTTTCTATCCAGGCGAACCTTACTAATTTCAAGCTCCTGCACCAAGCTTACCTGCCGGCCAATCTCTTCAGACTTTTCTTTAATTAGTTGATTAATTACGCTTTCTGCTTGTTTAGCACCGGCAACGGTGGCAACGGTCTTTCCGTCTACTTTAACTGCATAGGTATTTTGCGCATTTGTCAAAAAACTTACAGCCAAAAACAACCCTAAAACCGCACAGAAACCGATGATCAGGCGCAATTTTAAAGGCATTTGGCTAAAGGGAGAGACTTTCTTTTCTGAATCCTGGCTGTTATGCGGCAATTTAAAGAACATCCCCTTTCGCCTTACTATTATTCAAATTTTTCTTTTGGTATTCCTTGGGCATAAGTATCCCTTGGAAAAATATTGTTAATTATATCACATACCCCCTGCCGGGGTAAATTGTCTATACCGGAGGTAGTATGGTGAAAATAAGCTATATTGGTTTTATTTTGCTAATTTTATGGGTTTTTGCTTAATTTCCTCGGTTTTCATATTGCTTTGCCTTTAAATATAGCGCACATTCCAATCTTATTTTTGCTAACTCACAGCCCAGGCTGTGAGGCTCCAGCAAGGTCTTGTTAAAGGCATAGGCATTGGCATGGCAGCCGCCGCTGCAAAGAAACTTGGCCCAACAGGCCCTACAGCTCGATTTGTTGTAAACATGGGCCTCTTTATATTGTGCCATCACACCTTGGTTTAGCTCAGGGGACCTAACATCCCCTATTTTAAACTGCGGCTGTCCCACAAATTGGTGACAGGGATAAAGACTGCCGTCCGGTGTAACCGCCATATATTCATGACCGGCCCCACAGCCGGATAATCTTTTGGCCAGGCAGGGGCCGCCCTCCAAATCTACGTTGAAGTGAAAGAAGTTTATTTCTTTGCCCTCTTGGTACATGGAATATATCTTGTCGGTGAGCTGTTTATATTGCTCCCTTAAGGTGTCCAGATCTTCACTGCGCAGACTGTAGTCATGCTCCGGTCCTGCCACCACCGGCTCCACGGAAATATCTTTAAAACCTTGATCAATCAGGTGTATTAGGTCTTGACAAAAATCAAGGTTGTGGCGTGTATAGGTTCCCCTGATATAGTAGCCGCCGGGCGGGTCTTTTTCCACAAATCTTTTAATATTTTTCAGCACCTGTGCATAACTACCGCCGCCCCTGGCCGTGGGGCGCATTTGGTCGTGAACCTCTTTTCTGCCGTCCAAGCTGAGAACTGCGCTGATGCCGTGTTCTATTAAGTACTGCTCTATTTCTTCGTTAAGCAGGAGGGCATTTGTGGTAAGTGTAAACTTAATTTTTTTATTGGCTAAGCTTGCCTTCTGGGTGCCGTAATCAACCAGCTGCTGCACCACCTTAAAATTTAACAAGGGTTCACCGCCAAAAAAATCTATTTCAATGTTTTTGCGGCTACCGCTTTGTTTTATTAAAAAGTCAATGGCCGCTTGTCCTGTTTCAAAGCTCATTAAACTGCGGTCGCCGCCGAAGGGCCCCTGGCCGGCGAAGCAGTACCGGCAGCGCAAATTGCAGTCGTGGGCCACATGTAGGCAAAGGGCTTTAATTACGCTTTGGGCGGGTTGGTAGCCTGTCTCAAGGGGATCGCTGCTAAACAACAAACCTTGCTTAACTGCCTGGTCAATCTCCTTTAAACTCCCCTCCAATTCATCTGACGGGTATTTTTGGCTGTACTTATCAATTAGTTGCTCCCTGGTCAGTAATTTATAATCATCGAGCAAAGACCATGTTATTTCATCCACCAGATGCAGTGCCCCGCTGTGTACATCTAAAACCAGTTTGGTACCGTCAAATTCAAATTTATGAATCAATTTTCTACCCCCCACAAAAATTCAACCCAATCCCGTGGCGGGATCGGGTTATATGTAGATAGCTTTAGTTTAGTTATTTTCTTTGGCACAAACCTGGTTGCCCACTGTACAAGAAGTTTTGCAAGCAGACTGGCATGATGTTTGACATTCACCGCATCCACCGGTTTTAACAGTGTCAGTCAGCGACTTGTTGTTAATTGTTTTAATATGCTTACCCATTCTTTCACTCCCTTTCCGCATACCATTATAAAGCAATAAAGGAAGTCCATGCAAGTCAAATAATCATAAATGAAAACAATAAAAAAAGACGCACAAAATGCGTCTTTAAAAATTGGTGACCCCTACGGGATTCGAACCCGTGTTACCGCCGTGAAAGGGCGGTGTCTTAAACCACTTGACCAAGGGGCCACTGAAATTTTGGTGAGCCATGATGGACTCGAACCATCGACACCCTGATTAAAAGTCAGGTGCTCTACCGCCTGAGCTAATGGCTCACGTTGTACTGTCCTGCCGACAAATGATATGATAACATAACTTGCTATGTAGTGCAATAAGTTTTTAGTTTTTTTTGATGGTTTATATTCGCAGTTAAGGGCGGGCATGGCAGCCCGCCCTTACAAATGAGTTTAGCCAATCTAAAAAATATCTTCTAAAATAATGGTTTCTGATCTCTTTGGACCTACACCGATTAAGGCCACCGGTACACCCACCAGTTGGCTTATTCTATTTACGTACAGTTGGGCATTTTTAGGCAGATCGGCAAATTTGCGTACCTCACTGAGGTCCTCTTGCCAACCTTCCATTGTCTCGTACACCGGCTCGCACTGGGCCAGGGTTTTGAGGCTGGCCGGGAAGGTGGTGGTCAATTCACCCTTTAGCTTATAGCCTGTACATATTTTTATCTCCGGCAGACCGCTTAAAACATCGAGCTTGGTTATTGCCAGGTAGTTTAAACCGTTTATCCGGGCAGAATAGCGGCCAATTACTGCATCAAACCAGCCACAGCGCCGGGGGCGGCCGGTGGTGGTGCCAAATTCATGGCCTTGCTTTCTGATATTCTCCCCTATCTGGTCGTTTAATTCAGTGGGGAAGGGTCCTTCTCCAACCCTGGTGGTATAGGCCTTAGCCACCCCTATTACTTTATTTATCCGGGTGGGCCCCACTCCGGCCCCCAGGCAGGCACCGGCAGCAATGGGGTGTGAAGAGGTCACATAGGGATAGGTGCCAAAATCTAAATCCAGCAGCGCTCCCTGGGCACCTTCAAAGAGAACCTTACTGCCCTTATCTATGGCATCGTTAATTACCTCGCTGCAGTCGGCGGCATGTTTGCGCAGCCATTGGGCCTGTTTTTTGTATTCCCGCAGCACCTGGTCGTAGTCCAGGGTCTCAGTTTGGTAATAACTTGTAAAAAGTCGGTTTTTATTTTCAATGTTCAGCTTTAGTTTAGCCTCAAGCTCTTCATCATCTAACATATCCACTATGCGCATACCTGTCCTGGCGGATTTATCTGCGTATGCGGGCCCAATACCCCGCTTGGTGGTGCCTATTTTGGCAGAACCCTTTAATTCTTCTTCTGCCTCATCCTGCAAGCGGTGATAGGGTAATATTACATGGGCACGGTTGTCAATGAGCAGTTTTGCCAAGGGAATTCCCCTGTCAATGAGGGACTGCCACTCTTTTTCCAGCACAACGGGATCTATAACAACACCGTTACCAATTATACACAGCTTATCTGAATAAAGTATTCCCGACGGAATTAAATGCAATTTAAATTCCTCGTCATTTACAACCACCGTATGGCCGGCATTGTTGCCGCCTTGGAACCGTACAATAATGTCAGCCCTTTCGGCAAGAAAATCTGTAACTTTACCCTTGCCTTCATCGCCCCATTGAGCACCTACGAGAACTACGGTAGACAATTACCTTCCCCCTCCTAAAGAGCACTTTAAGCTATTGCTATTTTACCCTTTGACATAAAAATAACTCAAATGCTAACCAAATCAGGCGCTATTTGAGTTATTACTTAGCTTGTGCAATAAATATCAATTGGCTAACAAACACAATTATAATACCAGAAAATACAGGGTTAGTAAAGGGTTATCGGTAGTCTTCCTTTGATAAGTTAACAAACTTTGTAAATTCATGCAGAAAACCCAACTGTACCGAACCCACCGGGCCGTTGCGGTGCTTTGAAACAATTATTTCAGCCACACCCTTATTTTCTGTTTCCGGATCATAATAATCTTCACGGTAAATAAACATTACAAGGTCGGCATCCTGTTCAATACTGCCGCTTTCCCTTAGGTCTGACATAATGGGCCTTTTATCCTGCCTTTGTTCCACCGCCCTGCTGAGCTGTGACAGGGCCAAAACAGGAATATTCAATTCTTTGGCCAGCGCCTTCAACGACCGGGATATTTCTGCAATTTCCTGCTGCCTGCTTTCGCTGCGGCGGCTCCCCTGCATTAATTGCATATAGTCAATGACTAAAAAACCGAGGTCTTTTTCACCCTGCAGCCGGCGGGCCTTTGCACGCAATTCCCTAATTGATATGGCCGGTGTGTCATCGATATAGATGGGGGCCTTGGACAAATACCCTGCCACCTCCGTTAGGCGCAGCCAATCATCTTCCTGTAGGTGGCCTGTTTTTAGCTTGTGTTGGTCCACCATGGCTTCGGCACACAGCATCCGCTGTACCAGTTGTTCCTTTGACATTTCTAAACTAAAAATGGCCACCGGCACCTTTCCTTTAACGGCGGCATTTATGGCCAGCATAAGGGCCAGTGTTGTCTTACCCATGCTGGGCCGGGCAGCAAGAATGATAAGGTCACTTTTTTGGAAACCACAGGTAAGTGCATCCAGGTCAATGAAGCCCGTCGGTATGCCTGTTAATTTACCCTTGTTTTTTTGCATTTGCTCAATTTGATCAAAGGTTTCCAACAGTATTTCACTTATGGGGTTAAAGGAGGCCGACTGCCGGCGGTTATTTAACTCGTATATGGACCGCTCCAGTTGATCTAAGAGGCCATGGGCATCGTCGCTGCCCTCATAGCCCATGGCGCTCACCTTGTTTGAAACCTGTATCAGGGTGCGCAGTAAAGACTTTTCTTCGACGATTTTGGCATAGTATTCTACGTTGGCCGCCGTGGGCACAAGGCCGGCCAAGGTGGCCACATAGGAAACTCCGCCAACCTGGTCCAGTTTTCCGTCTTGACGCAGTTCTTCGCATAGGGTAATTAAATCCAAGGGTTTATCATTTTCTATAAGGTCCAGCATGGCTTCATATATCAGCCGGTGGCTGTCCCGATAGAAATCTTCAGGCTTGAGGATTTCCATCACCTTATAGATGGCCTCTTTATCGAGAAGCACTGCCCCCAATACGGATTGTTCGGCGTCAATATTTTGAGGTGGAATTTTGTTGATCATCATATATAACCTACTTATCTAAGGGCCATACCGGTGACCGCCGCCAAAGAAGCCACCCTTGGGCACAGGTCACCCGGATATGCACAGGTAATTTATTCTCATGCTAGCTTACTAACCGGTTGCTCTGTATTATCAAATACATGTTTTAGCATTTCTTCTACATTTTCTACGGCTACCACCTTAATTCCTTTCAGGCCGGTGGGTACGTCCTTTTCATTTTCTTTGGGAATGATTACCTTTTTTATACCCGCTTGCCTGGCGCCGTAAATTTTTTCACAAATGCCCCCCACAGCCCTTATTTTTCCTTGGATTGAAATTTCACCGGTCACCGCTATATCTTGGGGGATGGCCCTTTCTTGTATTGCACTCAATATTGCCAGTGTGATTGCGGCACCTGCGGAGGGCCCGTCTATCCGGCCGCCGCCCACCACGTTAATATGAATGTCGTAACAGGCTATGTCTTGGCCGGTTATCTTTCTAATCACAGAGGCGGCATTGAACACCGAATCCTTGGCCATGCTGCCGGCGGTGTCATTAAACCTAAAGCTTCCTTTTTCTTTATTTTGGGCTGCAAAGGCAATGGCCTCTATTTCAATCACAGAACCCAGAAAACCCGCCACTCCCAAACCGTATATTTTTCCTTTTTCCTTCCGGGAGCTGGCCTTGCTTGTCACATTGGGAACCATGCGGCTGGTTTGCACCACCTCATAAACATCCCTTACGGTGATCAGTATTTCCCTTTCATTTTGTTCCCGATAGCGGTAATAGGCTAAACCGTAGGCGTCGCAGAGAATATTGGTGGCCTTACGGCCTTCGATGGTGTATTCGCTAATCACTTCGGCCACCTTATCTTCCAGTTTTACATTGAGTTTCTCTGCGGCCTGTTTAACAATCTCTTCAATTTGCCTTGGGGTAAGGGGTTCAAAGAACACCTCGGCACAGCGGGAGCGAATGGCCGGATTTATACTTTCCGGGTCACGGGTGGTGGCGCCAATCAGGATAAAGTCCGCCGGGGCTCCCTGGTCAAATATTTTTTTAATGTATTGGGGCACACCGGGATCATGGGGATCATAGTAGGACGATTCAAAGTACACCCTCTTGTCTTCCAATACTTTAAGCAGTTTGTTTTGCAGCATGGGGTCCACTTCCCCTATTTCATCTATAAAAAGCACTCCCCCGTGGGCCTCTGATACCATTCCCAATTTCGGTTCCGGTATGCCTGTTTCTGCAAGGTCGCGCCTGGCGCCCTGGTATATGGGATCATGTACTGACCCCAGCAGTGGGTTTGTGATTTCCCTGGGATCCCAGCGCAAGGTGGTTCCGTCCACCTCCACAAATTTCCCCTCCTTGCTGAAGGGGCTTCCCTTTAGTTTTTTGGCCGTTTCCAAAGCCAGCCGGGCAGCGGTGGTTTTGCCTACACCCGGCGGCCCGTATATTAATATGTGCTGGGGCAGGGGGGAAGCCAGCTTAGAAAGCAGCGCCCTTACCCCCCTCTCTTGGCCCACTATTTCATCAAAGTTTTTCGGTCTAAGCACATCCTCTGCCGAGGTGGTCAATTTCTTTTGCTCCAATTTTTCCAGCAAGGCTAACTTCTTTAAAGTTTGTGCATTCTCGGGGCCTGCACTTTCCTTTATCACCTGCATTTTTACTTCTTTCATATACTCTTCATGGCGCTGCTGCAGGCGTTCATTAATTTTCTTTTCCAGTTCCTCTTCAACGGTGCGCCGGGCTATTACATCGGCAATTTCATTTTCTATTTCTGCCAATAATTCGGGTATTTCATCCGGATCCGGCAATTCATCCAGGGTGGGGTCTTCAAATACTAACCTTTGAAGTGCCAGCACCCTTTCTTCTAAATTGTCTGAACGCATTAAGTCCAGCACTTCCAGCTTGCCGGCCCTCAGCACCAGCTTGTCTGAACCATAAATATTGGAAACTAAATTATATAATGCGTTTACCCTTCTGCGCAGTTGCTCCCTTTCTGAAAAACGCTCAGCGGTTTCCTTTGCGCTTGTGGAAATAAATTTTTCTAAAAACTGTTTCACAGGTTTTCTCCTTTCACTTGCACCTAAAAAGCCGTCCACGATGCCGCTGCACGGTGCTGTTATATTTGACGGCTTTGGTAACCGGAAAAACCTTATCCCTCTGAAACCACCACTTGTAATTCAATTTGCACCTTGGGGTGCAGTTTAACGGTGACATTATAGGAGCCCAGGTTTTTAATTGGTGATTTCAAAACTATTTTTTTCTTATCTACTTTAATCTTGTGCTCCTTTTTTAAGTGGTCGGCTATATCCTTATTGCTGATTGCGCCAAATAATTTACCGGCATCACCCACCTTGGCAGTGAGCTCCACCCTTATTTCCTTTAGTTTTTCAGCCAATTCCTTGGCTTCCTCTTCAATTTGTTTTTTCTTGCGGTTTTCCGCCTTTTTAAGCTCAGCAAGTTCATTTAGTTTTCCCTGGGAGGCCTCGGTGGCTAAATTCCGCGGGATTAAATAATTTCTTCCGTAACCTTCGGCTACATCTATTACCTCACCTTTTTTGCCCAGTTTGGGTACATCTTGCAAGAGTATTACTTTCAATGTTTATATTCCCCCTTATCACCGGAATCGGTGTTATTGTTTATTCTACGCACATCCAGTAAAGGATCCATCACGCCTACCCCTATTAACAGAAAGGGTGTAAAGGGCCACATTGCCAGCAGAAATACAAATATTAACTTGATCCAAGGGCTGATTTGCAGTTTCTTATAGTAATAGGCAGCCACCGACAAACCTAAAAGCAGAAAAGAGACGCCAAAAACATAGAGCATGTTTTTGCCCACGGTGGCTATTAAAACAAATTCATATCTATCCCCAATCAGGGTTAATCCTAAACCTACTATTACCCCCCACACAGTGTACCAGGGGTAGGTCCACCGGCTAAAGGGAGGTAGAGGAGGAATATCCTTATTCATACGCACCATTACTGCCCGGGATAAAAGATATGTCAGCAGTGTTGACAGCATGGAACTGATAATAAGGATACCCGGTGCCAGCAGGGCCAGCATGCGCATGGTTCCGTATACTGTTTCCCTTAATTCTGCAGTATCAACCTCGGTAAGCATATCAGTTTCTTCATAATAGGCAATGCTTTCTTCCACAATTAATTCCAACTGTTCTTCCAGCTGCAGCGGGTTTACGCCCATTATCAGCAGTGTAAAGCCTAAAATGATGAGGGTCAGACAGGCAGCGGCAAGGGTGCCAATGGCAATACTTTTTCCCGCCGAAACATGATTTTTAAATAAGAGCCCTAATAATAGACCCATTAAACCAAACTGTATTACCAAGACAGTAACGGTAAGGGGGTCAGGAAATAGCATTAGCAGCAGTAAATAAGCCACCACCAGGGACATTACCGCTTTTTTTAAGCCATTTCGATATACCATTAGTATTAAGGGTATTGGAAATAACAAACTGCTTATGGGCAGCAGCAGCGGTATGTACAGCCCAAGGAGAACAAATAAGCCCATTAAAGCTGCAGACAATGCACCTTCAACCAGTCCCCTAACGGGAGAGTTATTGTTAATCAATCGCATCATTTCTTATCTGACCGGTACTGCAGTAATTCAGACAAATCACCGTACCAGCGCTCCACCTGATGATTTTCGTCAATGCTTTCCCTTAGTTTTGATTCCACCTTAATATCCAGCCTGGAAAAGTTAATGCCTAACCTTCTTCCCAGTACATAGGTTGATATTATTAAACTGGCCAGTGCATCTAAAATTCTTTCTTCACTGCCCTTTACCATGGCTTTAAACAAGGCTGCCGCCGATGACAAAATATCAGCTTTCAACCATTCTATTATTCTAATATTTTTGGCAATGCCGCTTTCTTGATTAGGTGATGGAAACATGCCACCCCTCCTTAAAAAGGGTTGTTGATAACAGGTCGTTAAACATGTAGTATTTCTAGCTTTTTTAATTTTTCTCCTGCCGCAAACTTTTGTTATTTATAGTGCTTTTTGTTAATAAAAAACCGAGGCCTAAGCCCCGGTCGGTTTTTTATTCCAGAGTATATGGTAACAATGCAACGTTACGTGCTCTTTTAATGGACAGTGTTAACATACGCTGGTGTTTTGCACAATTCCCCGAAATTCTGCGGGGAAGTATTTTACCGCGTTCAGTAATATATTTTTTCAGCCGAGGCACGTCTTTGTAATCAATCTCAGCTATTTTATCAGCACAAAAGCTGCACACACGTCTTCTGCCTCTGCGACGCTCTTTACGCACAGTATCCCTCCTTATCTAGAACGGAACATCGTCATCGTCATCGGAGAAACTAATTTCGCTGGCATAGCCACCGCCGTCCCCTTGGCCGGCACTCATTGGGGCGTCCTTGTCCCTTGCCCTGTCAAGAAAACGAACATTATCGGCAACAACTTCTGCGGCCTTCCGTCTTATACCTTGGCTGTCGTCATAGGAACGGATTTGCAATCTTCCTTCCACCGCTACCAAACGCCCCTTGCTCAAGTTGTTGGCAACGATTTCAGCAAGTTTTTGCCAGGTGACTACATCTATAAAGTCAGTTTCTCTCTCCCCTTGCCTATTGACAAACGGTCGATCAACTGCAATGGTAAACCTTGTTACTGCCAGGCCACTGGTAGTATAACGGGGTTCAGGGTCTCGTGTCAGTCTACCAATTAATATTATTTTATTTAACATAATAATCACTCCGAAACCCAAATTGCTTTTATTCTTCTTTGCGAATAATCATATGTCTGATTACTTCATCGGTAATCTTCAGCACACGATCCATCTCATCTGCCACTTGGGCAGTGCCTTTGAAGTAGACAACCACATAGTATCCTTCTCTGAGCTTATTTATTTCGTATGCCAGCCGTCTTTTACCCCATTTGTCAACCTTGACTGTTTCACCGCCTTGTTTTTCAATCAGGCCGGTGACTTTTTCAACCACTGCCTCAGTGGCTTCCTCTTCAAGGTCGGGGCGAATTATGAACATTACTTCGTAACTACGCAACCCTTTTACACCTCCTCCCATGGACTTTGGCCCCACCTCTTTGGATGGAGCGGGGGATATACTAAGTTATTACAACTACAAGATTATATCACAGCAGTTTATTATTGGCAAGAACTTGTATTATTTTGTTCAATTATGGCCTTTAATGATTTTTCAAATTTAGGTCTCGGAAGCAGCAACACCCTTTTACAGGTTGTACACTTAATTCTAATATCAACACCTGTTCTCATTATCTCCCACAGGTCACCCCCACAGGGGTGGGTTTTTTTCATTTTAACAATATCTCCCACTTGGTATCGGTTCATACTCTCTTCCCTTCCTAAAATAGAATATATCTTATTAACCGGGCAGGTTGGCAGTGGCCCGTCATGGCCTACCCCTCACCCGGTTTTCTGTTTTACTGTTCTAAGAAGACCTTGTAGGCCAGATATGATGCATACACATCCACCTTGCTGACAACTTCAAAGGGAGAGTGCATACCTATTACCGGCACCCCGCAGTCCAGCACATCCATACCGTATGCCGCCATCATATGGGCTATTGTTCCGCCGCCCCCCTGGTCCACCTTCCCCAGTTCCCCTGTTTGCCAGGGAATATTGTTTTCGGTAAGCAGGTTTTTTACATAGGCCACAAATTCTGCATGGGCGTCGTTGGTATTGACCTTACCGCGGCTGCCGGTGTACTTGGTGAGCACCACCCCGTGGCCCATTTTAGACGAGTTTAGCCTTTCCATCACCTCGGGGTAGTTAGGGTCAAGGGCAGCCATTACATCGGCTGAAAGGGCCCTTGAGTTTGCCAGGCAGCGGCGCAGGGTCAATTCGCCATAGGGCGGGGCCAGTCTTTCTATTATTTCGGCCATGAAGTTTTCAAATACCCTGGCCTTCATGCCGGTGTTGCCTGTGGAGCCTATTTCTTCTTTATCTAAAAAAAGAGCCACCCCTGTGTAGTCCGGGGCCTCAGTTTCTAAAATAGCCCGCAGGGAGGTGTAAACACATACCCTGTCATCTTGTCCATAGGCACCCACCATACTGCTGTCCAGCCCCACATCCCTGGCGCCCCAAGCCGGTACCACTTCAAATTCTGCGCTGATAAAATCTTCTTCAGCCAGTCCGTAGTCTTTATTCAGCCTTTCCAAGAGGGCCAGTTTAACAGGCTCTTTAATTTGGCGGCCCTCTAAAGGTATGCCCCCAAAGATGACATTAAGCCCTTCCCCTTCCACCGCATCCATCATCTTCTTCTCCATTTGGTCCTTGGCCAGGTGGGGCAGCAGGTCGCTGATGGTAAAGACCGGATCCTCTTTTCCGGTCCCGATCACTACCGGTATACAGGTGCCGTCTTTTCTGCACGCCACCCCATGTAAGGCCAGGGGAATACCTAGCCACTGGTATTTTTTTACCCCCCCGTAATAGTGGGTTTTAAGAAGGGCCAGCCCTTCCTTCTCGTAGAGAGGGAGGGGTTTTAAATCCAGTCTGGGTGCATCGGTATGGGAGCCCAGTATTTTACAGCCCCTTTCAAGGGGTTTTTTACCGATAATGGCCAACATCACCGCTTTGTTCCGGTAGTTTAACATTACCTTACTACCCGGCTGCAGCCTATCCACATCATTAATAGGAATAAAGTGGTGCTCCCGGGCCATCTGCTCAATTTGAAATGCAGCTTCCCTTTCTGTTTTAGCCGCATCGAGGAAGGCCTTGTAGCCTTCATTAAAAGAGAATATTTCCTTCCTCTCTTTTGTGTTCATCCTCAACCAGACACTGCTTCTTTTGTATTCCAATTCTTCAGCCTTGTGTTTATTATGGTGCATATTTACCCCCTATAATTATAAAAAAAATGTATAAAATCGCTTCCTTGGCACCTTGATAAGAGGTCCAAAAAGATATTTGCCACATGGGATTCTTTCAAAATATCGGCTTGAAAAGGTTGTAGAATTAATATAATTATCAGCACTACTAATATACCCCGGGCCACACCAAAAAGTGCACCCCCCAGGCGGTTAATGGGGGACAAGAGACCCCAGCCAAGCAGTTTGTTAATTAGCCTGCCCATAAGCTTAACCGCCAGATCCGTCATTATTAATAATATAATAAAACAAATTATGCTTAGCAATCCCCGGGACAGTGTTAAGAGCAGGGTATCCCCCAGGCCATTATTTAATAGGGCGGTGCTTGCCGGGTCGGGGTGGTAGGCCGGTACATATAGGTTTAAGAGCGGCTTAAACAGCTGCATTAATTTTTCATCAAACTGCCAGCCCACAATTAACCAATCCGCCAAGGCCTGATAATTTTTAACGGCCACCAGCAGCCCCAATAATATACTCAATAGGCCGGTAAGGGAGAGAATTAATCCCGACAAAAGGCCCCTGCAGGTGGAATATATTAGTACGATAAGAATTACCCCATCAACCCAGTTCAATTAATATAACACCTCTGTAATCAAATAAATTTACCCCTTTTATATAAGGGCGCTGTCAGCAGTGTGAAGGTTAAGATTAGTCCGGCATAGCCAAATAGAGGATAAATGGTCTGCACCAGCCTGGGAAAATCTAATATGGTCAGGGGTAAAACAGCAAGACACACAGACAGGCCCACTGCCTTATACCTTCTACCCCCATGGGGGGCAGCCCTACTGGCAATGCCGTGGGCATTGGCGATGGCCGTGGTTATTATTGCCAACCAGATCAATAAAGCAAAAACAGTTTTAAGCACCGGTGCTATGGTCTCTGCCATGAAGAGCATAGGTACAGGATAATTAAATATATCCGGGTAGAACATTAAGCCTGCCAAGGTTACAAGGGCAATGGTTACACCCAGGAGGACGCCGCCGCTTATTCCTGCCATAATACCTGTTCCCATTGTAACCATTCTTCCCAGGGATGACAATGCTGCCAGCGGAACTACCAGGTTATAAGATACATAGAGGATGCCGGCCCAGAGCCAGTGTTTTGCAACCTTTGGTTCTATGGCCCGGTATTCTATTGCCGGAAAATTAATTTCACCGTTTTTTATAACCATTAAAGCAATGAAAACGACCACCATTAATTTTATAGGTACCAGTAGTAAATTGGCGGATAAAACCCGCTCCACCCCTCCCCACAATACCAAACAGGTAATTATTAATGCCAAGGTAATACCCAGGTACTTGGGCAGGGCCAAGTATTGATATAGGACCGCTCCACTGCCCGCAAACATTACTCCCAGGCCGCCCACCAACATCATCAGGCTGAGGACATCTATCAGCTTACCGGCGGGCCCAATCATATGCTGCAGCAATTGTTGATAGTTATTTGTTTGTAAACCGGTGGACAAATACATTATCATCATCCCCAGATAAGCAAAAAAAACGGTTGCCACTGCAGCCCCAAAGAGACCCTGATATCCATAACTAATAAAAAATTGCAGTATTTCTTGCCCCGAAGCAAAGCCCGCCCCGATAACCGCTCCTATATATAAGGTAATGATTTTTATAAACATATCAAAATTTTTATTCACAGGCCACCTCCTAAGCTATATTAAGATAACTATGCCCTGATTTGTTTAAGCTGACCAAAAAAATAAAGAAAGAAGAATAATTGTATGGCCATATGGGCATATATATATTAGTTAAGTTATTGAGTGATATAGTAAGGAGGAAATCTTATGGCTGTGGTTAATCAGTTAGAACGCCTTGAAAATATACCCAAAACCGTCATTTTCCACGATGATCATATGGCGGTGGAAAAATTTAGTTGGGATTTAACATATAAACTTATGAAAAGTGATTATAAGGGTGAAAGGCCTTTGGTATTGGTATGTATTGGCACAGACCGATCCACAGGCGATTGTTTGGGACCGCTGGTTGGCAGTAAATTAAGTGAAGTTGATCAAAACTTTTATCATGTTTATGGCACCTTAAAGGACCCTGTTCATGGCAGTAACCTAGAAGAAAAAATAGAGGAAATTTATAATAAATACGATAATCCTTTAATTATTGCCCTTGATGCCTGCCTGGGTAAGTTAGAAAATGTAGGCTCGGTATGCATTGGCATGGGGGCCTTAAAACCCGGAGCCGGTGTTAATAAAAGGCTGCCAAAGGTTGGAGATATTTATATCACAGGAATAGTAAATGTGGGCGGCTTCATGGAATATCTGGTTTTGCAAAATACTCGCTTAAATTTAGTAATGCAATTGGCAGACTTTATTAAAGAGGGGTTATTGGGGACAATAGCAGAATATAAACAAACTAAAGCTCAGGTGATGTAACCTGAGCTTTAACTATTTATTACCGATAACACATTCCTCTTCAGGGGTTAAATACTGTTCTGACTTACCTGCCTCTATCTGTTTTGCATAAAGGCGCGACTCTTCCCGGGTGCAAATATTAGTCATCACCAAACCGTCCTTATTACCGTCCAAGAGGGCCAGCGAAAAACTGAGCTTGCTGCCTACATTGTCAAAGGCGTTAAACCTCAGCATTTCAGGCGTTTTAACACATTTTTTTAATTCTTCGCTTATATCATCGGTTTTTATTTTTAATTCATTTAAATACTTTTCTGCATCCTCCACTCTGCCGGCAAAGGATAGGGTTATTTCTTCCAGACTCCTGTTATCTATTCCCCTTGTCAGCCTATTGTACTTTCTTATCATTTTTTTCAATCGCGACCAAAGGATAATTTGTGTCAACAGACTGATCAATAATAAGCTGCCGAGGGCAATGATTATATAAGAATTGTATTGTTCCATTAGTTCCAGCATGGTTAAGTACCTCCGGGGGTTAGCCCACTAAAATTTTTTCTGTAATCCACACAAATAAGACTGCAAGGAAAATGGCCGGCAGTAAATTTCCTATCTTTACTTTCATTATTCCCAATATATTAATACCAATGGCCGCTATAAGAAGGCCACCGGTTGCATTCATTTCGGTAATCATGCCGTCGGTAAGAAATTCTTTAAAAAAATCAGCAAGTAAAGTTATGGATCCTTGATAAAGAAAAACCGGTATTGTGGAAAAAATAACGCCTATGCCCATGGTGGAAGTAAATATTATGGCTGAAATGCCGTCCAAGGCTGATTTTGCAAAGAGAATATTTGGCTGTCCAGTCAATCCATCCTCCAAGGCACCCATGATAGCCATTGCCCCCACACAGTAAATGAGACTTGTACTTACAAAGGCCTTTGCTACCATGCCCTGGTTATTTCCGGTTTTACTTTCTAACCAGGTGCCCACCCTTTCTAACCTTTCTTCAATGTCAATATATTCACCTATTATGGCACCCAGGGCTAAACTTAATATAACAATTATTTCATTTTCAGTTTGCCATGCTGTTTTAAGCCCTATTAAAATAACAACCAGGCCTAAACCTTGCATGACAGTGCTTTTTGTTTTCTCTGATATGCCCTTTTTAAATACCATACCAACGGTTACACCTAAAGCAATGGCTGCGACATTTACCACCGTTCCTAGCAATTATAAGCACCTCTTTTGTTATAGTAGAAGGGGTGGAAACCAAGCTCCAGGTCCCCCTTTAAAAGGGGTACGGTCACCTTGCCCCAGCAAAAACCAAAGGTTTAAATCTAAAACAAAATGTTTCACGTGAAACCAATTGGATTGTTTCACGTGAAACATTTTATTCTCTGCCAACAACTAAGTCAATAATTCTGGTAAGATCTTCTTCGCTGTAAAATTCTATTTCTAACTTACCTTTACCCTTTTTACTGCTTTTTATCTGCACTTTGGTTCCCAATATTCTTTGTAGCTGGTCCTGTAAATCCACTAATTCGGGATTTATGCTTTTGCCCTTTCGCGGCTTTTGCTCTCTGTTAAGTTTTTTAACCAGCTGTTCCGTTTCCCTAACTGACAGCTGTTTTTGAGCCACTTCCTTTGCCGCGGCTATTTGTTTATGACTTTCTTCTATGGCAAGGAGGGCCCTGGCGTGCCCGGTACTAATTTCTCCCCTGTTTAACATCATTATTATATTTTCCGATAAGGTCAGTAATCGCAACATATTGGCTATTAAAGACCTGCTTTTGCCAACCCTGTCTGCCACCTGTTCTTGGGTTAAACCAAATTCTTTAATTAAACTTTGATATGCTATGGCTTCTTCGATGGGGTTTAGGTTTTCCCTTTGTAAATTTTCTATCAGTGCAACTTCTGCAGCTTCGCCGTCATTATAAGTGGCTATTACCGCCGGAATAGTTTCCTGGCCTATCATTAGGCAGGCCCGCCATCTTCTTTCACCGGCAATAAGTTGATATCCGGATTTCTCATTTCCCCTCACTACAATTGGTTGTATAACGCCGTGTTCTTTTATGGACTTAGCCAGTTCGCTGAGTTTTTCCTTGTCAATTTCCTTTCTGGGTTGTTTGGGGTTTGGTTTTATGTCTGTAACCAATATATTTTTTAAAGTCTTTTTCTCTTCGTCACTGTAATTAGGTATTAATGCCTGCAGACCCCTGCCCAAGCCCCTTTTTTTAGTCAATGCCCATCACTTCCTTCGCTAACTCTTTATATACTTCCGCTCCCCTGGATTTTGGGGCATAAATGACAACCGGTTTGCCATGGCTGGGAGCTTCGCTTAAACGCACATTGCGTGGAATTATAGTGGAGTAAACTTTTCCTTTAAAGTATTTTTTAACCTCATCCACAACTTGTATTGAAAGATTTGTTCGGGCATCAAACATGGTTAATAAAGCCCCTTCTATATCAATCCTGGGATTTAGGTGTTCCTTTACAAGCCCATAGGTGTTCATCAGTTGTCCTAAACCCTCCAGGGCATAATACTCGCATTGAATAGGTATTAATAATGAGTGGGTGGCCGTTAGGGCGTTAATAGTCAATAAACCCAAAGAGGGCGGGCAATCAATGAGAATAAAATCATATAAGGCCTCCGCCGGTGTTAGGGCAGTGCGCAAAATATGCTCCCTGCTCAGGCGGGCCACCATTTCAATTTCTGCCCCGGCCAAATTAACAGTGGCCGGAATAAGATGCAGACCGTCCACTGTGGTTGTTTTTCTGATTTCTAACAGCGGTATGCCTTCAATCAGCACATTATATATACACTTGTCCAGGTTTTCTTTATCGATACCCAGACCGCTTGTACTGTTGCCCTGGGGATCCATATCAACCAATAAAACTTTATTACCGGACATAGCTAAACAGGCCCCTAGGTTAATGGCAGTGGTTGTTTTACCCACCCCGCCCTTTTGGTTAGCTATGGCAATAATCCTACTCAAAGGACTACCCCCTAAGATATTATTATTAAAGCTATGTTCGCTGGGCTCAAAAATCTGAGATTAGTTTAAGGCTCATACAAAATGGAGGAACTTAATAGCAACTGTCTGCGCTGAATTAACCCCAAAGGCAATCTATAATTCATTAATAGTAGGGGTACCATTAAGGAACTATATATTGCTCAAGGGACTGCCCCAGCGGGAATAAACAATAATAAAAATGGGTATTATATTATTTTTATAACTTATCTTCAACAACTTGTTATTTAGTTCCTGCATTTAAATAGCAAAAATAAAAAGAGTTGCTGTGCACTCTTTTTATTTTAATTATTTTATTGGCCTTTTGGAGGGTATACCTGCTTTTCTGGGGTATTTTTCCGGGGTGGGGCGGATTTTTTTTATTTTTATTAAGGTCCTTTCATCGCCGGTGATGGGCAGTTTGATATTATAGATTTCATCAATGGCGCCGCCCAATGTTTCAATGCTCTTCATGGCCCCCTTTATTTCATCTTGGGCCTTGGCCCCTTTCATGGCTATGAAATGACCCCCTATCCTTGTATAGGGCAGGCAGTACTCTGCCAGTACAGCCAAATCTGCCACCGCCCTGGATAAAACCAGACGGTATTTTTCCCTATGGTCACCTTTTTTGCCAAAATCCTCTGCTCTGCCGTGCAGTGCCCTGATCTTGTTCAGCTGTAATTGCTCTATCACTGTGTTTAAAAAATCTATTCTCTTTTGCAAGGAGTCCAGCAAGGTGATGTTAAAGCTATCATTATATATTTTTAAAACTATTCCCGGAAAGCCGGCCCCACTTCCTAGGTCAAGTATTTGGCTGTCCTTTTCCATGCTGCCAATGGCTTTTAAACAGGTCAGAGAGTCAATAAAGTGTTTTATGGCCACTTCTTCCGGTTTCACTATGGCGGTTAAATTAACTTTTTTATTATATTCTATCAGTAGCCGGTAGTATAGATTTAGTTTATCCAGCTGCCCTTTATTGCTTTCTATACCTATTTCCCTTAAACCCTTTTCCAGAGTATCTAAAAGTATCTTATGCAAATTTACTCCTCCTGCCTTGCCGTCCTTCGCCTCTGCTCTAACCAAATCAGCAGTACAGATATATCTGCCGGGCTAACTCCGGATATACGGGCCGCTTGTCCTATTGATTGGGGTTTTATATCATTTAACTTTTGTTTTGCTTCGTTGCGCAGGCCGGCTATATCCGCATAGTCTATATCTTGAGGAAGACTTTTAGACTCCATCTTTTTAAACTTTTCCACCTGGCTCATTTGCTTCTTTATATAACCCTCGTACTTAACTTGAATCTCAACTTCCTCCAAGACATCCTGGGGCAGATCAATCTTTTCATTCAGCAATTTTTCTATAAGGGCATAATTTATTTCCGGTCTTTTAATTAGGGTAAGCAGCGGTGTTTTTTGTTCTATTTCTGTGGTGCCTGCTTCTTTTAATAGTTCGTTAACTTCCTGGGTAGCCGGAACAGATGTTTGTTTTAACCTTTCTATTTCTTGGTTAATTTGTTCTTTCTTTGTATTGAATACCTGCCATCTATAATCATCCACCAAACCCACTTTTCTTCCTATTTCTGTTAATCTTAAATCAGCGTTATCTTGCCTTAGCAGCAGGCGATATTCAGCCCTCGATGTTAACAGCCGATAGGGTTCCGAGGTTCCCTTGGTAATTATATCGTCTATTAAAACGCCTATATAGGCGTCAGCCCGGGACAGGATCACAGGGGGCTGATTTTGCACATAACGCGCTGCATTTATGCCGGCCATTAAGCCTTGGGCGGCTGCCTCTTCGTAGCCCGAGGTTCCATTTACCTGGCCGGCCATAAATAAACCGGCTATTTCTTTATATTCTAAAGACGGTTTTAGTTGGGTGGGGACGATGCAGTCGTACTCTATGGCATAGGCCGGCCGCATAATTTCCACCTTTTCCAATCCGGGTATAGTTCTTAACATTTTATACTGTACATCTTCCGGTAAGCTGCTGGACATACCCTGGACATACATTTCATAGGTGTTTAAACCTTCGGGTTCTATAAATACCTGATGTTTAGGTTTATCTGCAAACCGCACCACCTTGTCTTCTATGGAGGGGCAGTAGCGGGGACCAACCCCCTCTATAATTCCTGCATAGAGGGGTGATCTATGTAAATTTTCCCTAATCACCCGGTGGGTAGTTTCATTGGTATAGGTTAACCAGCAGGATACTTGGCTTCTCTTGCTTATCTTAGATAAAAAGGAAAAATTATGTACTTTTTCATCCCCGGGCTGTTCAATCATTTTTGAAAAGTCTATTGTGCGGTAGTCAACCCTGGCAGGTGTCCCTGTTTTAAACCGCACCGTTTTTATCCCTAAATCCCTAAGGTTATCGGACAGTTTTACCGAGGCCCGCTGGGCATTGGGGCCGCCGCTGTAATGGATGTCCCCAATAAATATTTTACCCTTCAGATAAGTACCGGCAGTGATTACAAGGGCAGGGGCATGATAGACCGCACCGGTATGGGTTACCACACCCTTTATTTCTCCCTTTTCCACTATAATCTTTTCCACCAGCAACTGTTTTATATCCAATCTTTCTTGGCTTTCCAATACCTTTTTCATGTTGCTTTGGTATCTGCTTTTATCGCATTGGGCCCTTAGGGCATGTACCGCCGGCCCCTTACCTGTGTTTAACATCCTCATTTGGATGGCATTCCGGTCTGTATTTAAGGCCATTTCCCCGCCCAGGGCATCTATTTCTTTAACCAGGTGAGATTTGGCAGGCCCTCCTATGGCGGGGTTGCAAGGCATGAGAGCAATGTTATCCATATTTAAAGTTAACACTAAGGTACGGCATCCCATTCTTGCAGAAGCAAGGGCCGCTTCACAGCCCGAGTGTCCGGCTCCCACAACTATCACATCGTATTTTCCAGCTAAATATTCCACCATGTACACCTCATTTGCCAATACAAAAGTCTTTAAATATTCTATCTATCAGATCTTCCCCAACTGATGTGCCGGTTATTTCTCCCAGGGCTTCCCAAGCGTTTTTCACATCAATGGAAATTAAATCAGGGGGTACACCCTTATTTATGGCATCAATTACCTCCTGGGTATAGTGCTTGGCCTTTTCTAGGGCTTGTTTATGCCTCATATTGGTGACCAAGACTTCATCCTTAATATTTACCTTGCCGCCCAACACCAGGTCAGTAATTTTATTCTCTAAAATATCCAGGCCTTCACCCAGCAAGGCAGATAACTCTATTACTTTATTAAATTTACTTTCTATTTCCTTTATTTTATTATCCTTAATATCAATTTTATTGACAATGACTATTATTTTTTTCTTTTGAATTTCTTTGAAAATCTTTTCATCCTCTTGGGTGTAGCCATCGGCGGCGTCCAAAACAAAGAGAACTAAATCAACCTTATTTATTAATTCCTTGGTGCGGTCTACCCCGATTTTCTCCACAATATCTTCCGTTTCCCTTAACCCTGCGGTATCAATTATTTTTAAGGGAATGCCGCCAATATTAACTATTTCTTCAATGATGTCCCTGGTTGTACCCGGTATATCGGTGACAATGGCCCTGTCTTCTTTTAATAAGGCATTTAACAAGGAGGATTTGCCCACATTGGGCCGGCCCACAATTAGAGTTTGCACCCCTTCCCTATATATGCGGCCGCTTTCAGCCCCTTCAATAAGCCTGCTGATTTCTTTAATTATTTCCCTGCTTTTATTATGTATCTCCATAATTGAAGCCTCTTCTATGTCATCCTCAGGAAAATCTATATTGGCTTCAATTTGTGCCAGCATGCCCAGCAAGTGATCTTGTAATTCATTGATTTTTTTTGACAGCTTACCTTGCAGCTGACCCATGGATAATTTTAAGCCTGCCTCTGTTTGAGAACGGATTACATCAATAATAGATTCTGCTTGGGCTAAATCCAGCCTGCCGTTTAAAAAAGCCCTTTTGCTGAATTCACCCGGTTCCGCAAGGCGGGCCCCATTGCTGACAACCAGTTCAAGGGTCTTTCTTAAAGGTAAAATACCCCCGTGACAATTTATTTCAACAACATCCTCACCGGTAAAACTTTTTGGTTTTATCATTTTAGATACCAGCACTTCATCTATTACTTCTTTGTTTTTAGGATTGATAATCTGGCCATAAACCATTCTAAAACCCGGTTCACTTGCCCAGTTGGTGTTATATTTAGGTTTAAATATCCTGCCGGCTATATCAAGGGCATGGGGGCCACTGATTCGTATAATTCCTATTCCTGCTTCGCCCAGCGGTGTGGCAATTGCGGCAATGGTATCTTCTAACAAAACTTAAACCTCCGATTCCAAAAAACCCAGCAACATATGTTGCTGGGTTTTTCTACAAATTTAAAATTTCCCTAGGATTTCTTAGGAGCAATAACTATTTTGCGGTAAGGTTCTTCACCTTCACTGAATGTATATATATCATCTCTTGTCTGCAAAGCTGTGTGAATAATACGCCTCTCTTGGGCATTCATCGGCTCTAAAACTACACTTTTACCTCTTCTTTTGGCCTTATCAGCAAGTCTTAAAGCTAATTTTTTCAGAGTTTCTTCCCTTCTTGTCCTGTAACCCTCAACATCCAGTATTATTTTTTGTCTTTTTTCCAGGTTTTTATTCACCGATAGATTTACTAAGTACTGTAAAGCATCCAGGGTTTCTCCACGTCTGCCTATTAAGACCCCCAGGTCTGGACCTTGCATATTAACTTTAATCGCTTGTCCATTGTCATTTACCTGTATGTCCACCGGCAGATCCATGGCCTTTACAATGCTCTGCAGTAATTCAGTGGTCTTTTTAACAGGATTCTCTTTTAAAATCACCTTTACCCTTGCCGGTTTAACGCCAAAAAAACCAAACAAACCCTTAGATGCCTCTTCTAATACTTCATACTCAATTTCATCCCTAGATACACCCAATTCGTTAACAGCATTAAGAAGGGCATCTTCTATGGTCTTACCTGTCACCTCTAAAGTTTTCAATTCTCAGCTACCTCCTTTTTTTCTGTAGCTAAGACATGTTTATTAATATAAAACTGTTGTATTGCTCCCACCAGGTTAAATATCACCCAATACAAAGCTAAACCTGAAGGAACAGTTGCGGCAATCCATCCAATTAAAGCCGGCATTACATACAACATTGTTCTCTGGGTGGTATCAGCAGTATTAGTTGTCAGTTTGGACTGCATAAAGGTGGTTACGGCAGCCAATA
Source organism: Desulfofalx alkaliphila DSM 12257 (assembly GCF_000711975.1). NCBI lineage: Bacteria > Bacillati > Bacillota > Clostridia > Eubacteriales > Peptococcaceae > Desulfofalx > Desulfofalx alkaliphila. The sequence continues at coordinate 167,738 of NZ_JONT01000003.1, forward strand.
TCGGTAAAATAAAAGTAGGATCCCTTTCTGCCAAATTTATTATAAAAATAGTCGCATGTTCGGGGTTAATAAAGTCAAAATTAAACAAGGCCCGATACAGTGCTATTAAAATTGGCATTTGTATTAATATGGGGAAGCAACCCGCCATAGGATTCACATTATGCTTTTGATATAGCTCCATGATCTTTTTTTGCATTTTTTGTGGGTCTTTTTTCTTATACTTATCCTGTATTGCCTTAATTTCAGGAGCTATTTTTTGCATCATTTTCATGGAAACCATTTGTTTCTTTGTAAGGGGATAGAGCGCAACTTTAATAATCACTGTCAGCAAGACAATTGCCAGCGCATAGCTGGGTATACCAATGGTGTCGGTAAAAAGATATAAGGAATTTATTACCGATCTCATTCCTTCAACGAGTGCATTCCACAAACCTTACTCCTCCTTTAAAATCCACGCCATTATACTGGATCGTAGCCCCCTGGGTGAAAGGGATGACATTTTATTATTCTTTTTAACGCCAGCCACAACCCCTTAATTAAACCATATTTTATTATGGCAAGTCTTGAATATTCAGAACATGTGGGATAAAACCTGCAGGTGCGTGGTTTTAAAGGAGATATTATTTTTTGGTATATCCAAATTAACCCAAGCACCGCCCTTTTAATCATGGTTCACATCTCCTAAACCGTGCATGTTTATTTAACAATTTTAAAACACTTTTTTCCAGTTCCTGATAATCAGAATCTTGAGCGGCTGTTCTAGCAATAATAACGTAATCATACCCTACTTCAAACCGATCTTTATTTAACCTACAAATCTCCCTTAATACCCTCTTAACTCTGTTTCTGCTTACTGCTTTACCAAATTTTTTACCTACAGAAAAACCAACACGAATGATACCGTCATCAGATTTAAGCCTGTACATAACCAAATTTTTGTCTGCCACAGATTTACCCAAACGGTATACCTTTAAAAAATCCTTGTTTTTTTTCAACCTAGTTAAATTATAACTATCCATATTATTCCTGAAATAAACATTTTTAAAGGTAGGATTTCCATAATTATGACGGCTTATACAAAATGGAAAAGGCCACGAATAAGCGGCCTTATGCTGATAATCTCTTTCTACCTTTAAGTCTTCTCCGCTTTATTACATTGCGACCGCCTTTTGTAGCCATGCGCTTTAAGAAGCCATGTAATCTTTTACGCTTGCGTTTTTTGGGTTGAAAAGTACGCTTAGGCAATAATAGCACCTCCTTAAACAAGTATTAAGCCAGTTAATATCAAATGCTTATTAAATATGCCCACTGGGCCAAGCATAAAATCAAGTTTTCAACTTAGAGACACACATTCCAATTATATATAACCATAACAAAAACGTCAAGAAATTACCAGCTTGTGTATAACTTTTGTTGCTGATAAAAACCTGTTGATAACTTCTGGAAGTTTTGGTACTATTGAGGTGTTGGGTTTTAATTTTTTTTATTTTATCAACACCACATCACAAGCCTTGTTGTTAATTATGTGAATTGATGACATAATGCCCCTTGACGGGGCGCTTTTTTAACTGATTGTTCATGCCAATGAAGGCGTTATTAGTACTTTGGGGAGGTAAAAATGTTAAAGCAAGATGTTTTAGACAGCTGGCATAAGGTGCTGGCAATACTTGAAAAAAGATTAAATAAACACTCCTTTGAAACTTGGGTTACATCGCTAACCCCCTTAGGTTGGTATAACGGTGCCATTTTAATAGAGGTGCCCAATCACTTTTCTAAGGACTGGTTGGACGAGCGATACACTCCCCTGATAAAACAGGCCTTTGGCGAAGTTTTAAATAAAGATGTTACGGTGCGCCTAATACTGGCCAGTGAGGTACCCAATAAGTTATTAAGAATACCTAATGTGGAACCTGTTTATAACGGGGCGGATTTAGACTCCAGCCCCCTTAACCCCAAGTATACCTTCGATACTTTTGTGGTAGGAAATAATAACAGATTTGCCCATGCCGCTTCACTGGCTGTGGCAGAAACCCCCGCCAAGGCCTACAATCCACTCTTTATTTACGGCGGGGTGGGTTTGGGAAAAACACACCTTATGCACGCCATTGGCCACTACATTAAAAGTAATAGCCCAAATTTAAAAATATCTTATATTACTTCGGAAAAATTCACTAACGAATTAATTAACTCCATTAGGGATGATGATCCGGCCTCATTTAGAAATAAATACCGCAAAACAGATATTTTGTTAATTGACGACATTCAGTTTCTAGCCGGAAAAGAAAGGACACAGGAGGAGTTTTTCCATACCTTTAATACATTATATGAAGCAAATAAACAGATAATTATTTCCAGTGACAGACCGCCAAAAAGCATACCTACTTTAGAAGACCGCCTTCGTTCACGGTTTGAGTGGGGTTTAATTACTGACATTCAAGCCCCTGACTATGAAACAAGGATAGCTATTTTGCGTAAAAAGGCACAGCTGGAGGGCTTAGAGGTGCCTGACGACACCATAGCTTATATTGCAAGAAAAATAGACTCTAACATCCGTGAATTAGAGGGGGCCCTCATTAGAATTATTGCCTTTGCTTCTTTAACCAACAGCCCCATTACTCCGGAGATGGCTGCCAACGTTTTAAAGGATATTTTACCGCCTAGCAAACCAAAGGTAATAACGGTGAGTTTAATACAAAAGATTGTGGCAGAGAGTTATAACATTAAGCCGGAAGAGTTGAAGGCTAAAAAAAGAACCCGGGCCGTTGCTTTTCCGAGGCAAATTGCCATGTATATAACCAGAGAGTTAACAGATTTATCTTTACCCAAAATAGGTGAAGAATTTGGCGGCCGAGACCATACCACCGTGCTCCATGCCTGCGATAAAATAACCAACGAAATACAAGAGGACTCTGAGCTGGAAGCCAGAATAAACGGTCTAATTAAAAAAATCCGGGAATAATTAACACAGGGTGTATAAGCTGTGCAGTGTTATGGGGATTAGTTTAAGAAGCCAAAAATCAGGCCCTTAATAAAGGGTAATTATTAACTTTTCTTCAACAGTGATATTAGTTATTAAAAGGCTTGTGGGGTAACACCTTAGTAGACATACCCACATAATAACAGCACCTACTACTACTGCTATCATTAAAAGATAATTATTTTAAGGGGATTATTATGAGAATAAACACCACAAAAGAAAACCTGTTAAATGGTGTCCAAATGGTACAAAGGGCTGTGTCAACCAAAAATCCAATGCCTATCCTGACCGGCATATTGCTGGAAAGTAAAGATAACAAGCTCAAGTTGACGGCCACGGATTTAGAAATCGGTATAGAATGTAATGTAGAGGTTACAACTATAGAAGAAGGGTCAATAATTGTTCCGGCCAAGTATATTACTGAAATTGTGCGAAAATTACCCGATGTACCCATAGATTTAACCGGGGACACAGAAAACAACACCATCACAATCCAGTACAATTCGTCCCAGGTAAATTTGCACGGCTTTAATGCCGATGAGTATCCGGCTTTTCCCGTGGTAGAAGGCAATCTTTCCTTTGCTATACCCACTAACACCTTTAAAGAGACTTTGAGGCAGGTGTTATATGCCACAAATACAGATGAGAGCAGGCCGGTATTTACCGGGGTTCTTTTTGAAATAAAGGACGGGCTTTTAACACTGGTTGCCACCGATACACATAGACTGGCCCTTAAGAAAGTTGCCATTGATGAAGAGCCGGCAGAGCTGGAAACAATTATCCCCGGCCGTACTTTAGGTGAAATATCCAGAATTATTAGCAACAGCGATGATGAAGATGTGATTAAGATTACCCTGGGCAGCAACCAGGCCCTATTTACAATTAAAAACACTGTAATAGTATCCAGGCTTATTGAGGGGCAATTCCCCAATTACCAAGGGGTAATTCCTAAAAATCATAAATCTAAGGTGAGAATAAAGGTTAAAGAACTTTTAGACTCAACCGAGAGGGCCGCCCTGTTAACAAAAACCGGAAGGGAAACAATTAGGCTGGATATTAAGAAGGACCTCTTGATGTTATCAGCAAACACAGATGTGGGTTTTATTCAAGAAAACTTAAATTGCTACCTTGAGGGAGAAGAGGTAAGCATATCTTTTAATGCACGGTATTTAACAGATGTGTTGCGGACAGTGGGCGAAGAGGAAATAATTTTGGAGTTAAGCGGCCCACTGAGCCCCGGGGTTATAAGGCCCCCAAGGGGAGATAATTATCTGTCTCTAATATTACCGGTTCGTACCGCATAGGAGAGAAGTATGGAAATAAAAGAAGTTCCAATAAAGGACAGCATAAAACTGGATCAGTTTTTAAAATGGGCCGGTATCACCGGCACCGGAGGGCAGAGCAAAATACTAATTAACGACAAGAGGGTAAAAGTTAATGGGAAAGTGGAAAATAAGAGGGGGCGAAAAATTTTACCCGGTGATATAATAGAGGTGGAGCAGGTAGGTAAATTTAAAGTGACTGGTTAAGAGGTGTTATCCTGATTGTTATTAACCAAAATCAGGGCGGAAATGTTCCGTAATTATAAAAGTTTTGAAATTTCTCCCGCTCAAGGGTTGAATATTTTCATTGGCCATAATGCACAGGGAAAGACAAATTTACTGGAATCAATATATTTTAACTTAAATGCATCTTCCTTCCGTGCCGGCAGTGATAGGGAAGTAATTAACTGGCAGGCCAATGCCTGTAATGTCATTAGTTTTATACGCCATGGCAAGAGAGAGTATAAGCAGACCGTTGCCGTCAACAGGGAAGGTAAAAAAAAGATTTTAGTTAACGGTGTGGAGAAAAAGAAAAAGGATCTTTTACATACCGGGGTCATATTATTTACACCGGATGACTTAAATTTAGTGAAAAACTCCCCCGGTGAAAGGCGAAAGTTTCTTGATTATGAAATAGGACCCTTTTACCCTAACTATAAATACTACTTGGGTCAATATTTAAAAATTTTATCCCATCGAAACAGTGTATTAAAGAATATTAGAAACAATGTTGAAGGCCTTGATGCCCTAGATGTATGGAATGACCAACTGGTTATTAACGGCACCAATATTTTATTGGGTAGAATTGAGGTTTTGAAAAAATTAACGCCCTTAATTAAAAGGTGGCACTCCTTAATTACCCAGGGGACTGAAAAGTTAGAAATAAATTATTTATCATCACTAAATTTAAAAAAACCCTTGCAGAAACAGGATATCCATAATAGTTTTATAGAAAGCATCAAAAAATTTAGGGACCAGGAAATAAGAAGATGTCAAAGTTTAGTTGGCCCCCACAGGGATGATGTGGTATTTTTAATAAATGGCAGGGAAGTAAAGGTCTATGGTTCACAGGGACAGCACAGAACCTTGGTTTTAAGTTTAAAGCTGGCCCAGGTGTCTTTTTTTAAGCAGCAGTTTAATACCAACCCAATATTGCTGCTGGATGATGTACTGTCCGAATTGGACAACAAGAGAAGGGAAGTATTATTGTCCGGCATTAAAGAGGGCATACAAACTTTTATAACCACCAATGATTTTTTTTATAAGGATTTAATTAACGGCAAGTACAAGTTATTTACCATACGAGAAGGGGAAGTGGCAAGTAATTGACTGACCTGGGCAGGGCTGATTTTAGTCAGTAAATTTATTAAGGAGTGGTTTTGAAATGTTTCTACATTTAGGGGGAGATGTTATGGTTTGCAAAAAAGATGTCATAGCCATAATAAACGCCAAAGCCAAACAATCTCCTGTAACCAAGGAATTTTTAGAGGTGGCAAGTGATGAGGATTTTATTAAATCAATATCCAGCGAAGAAAAGGAAAAGTCTGTTGTAATAACCACAAGGAATATATATCTCTCCCCTATCTCATGTAATACTCTGAGAAAAAGAAGCGATATAAGTAGTTTGACAGATAACACCTAAGTAACCGTGGCACACACGGTTATTTTTCTTGTAGTATTATGGACATCAATTTAAGGCAAGAAATTATTTTACAATATCAATTTTAAAACAGGTTAACTTGTGATGGATTTTTGCTTATGGTATAATATGGTTCTGAATGATTAAGGTGGAGGTTCTTCTATGTTTGAAGAAAAAAACACCAATTATGGTGCTGAAGAAATACAAGTACTTGAAGGCTTAGAAGCAGTAAGGCGCAGACCTGGCATGTATATAGGCAGTACCGGACCCAGGGGTTTACACCACCTGGTTTATGAGGTGGTAGACAACAGTATTGACGAAGCCTTGGCAGGTTACTGCGATTATGTGGAGGTTTTAATAAATAAAGATAACAGCATAACTGTTTCTGATAACGGAAGAGGAATTCCGGTGGAAAATCACCCCAAAATGGGTAAACCTGCAGTGGAAGTTGTATTGACGGTTTTGCACGCAGGGGGCAAATTTGGCGGCGGTGGATATAAAGTTTCCGGCGGTCTTCATGGGGTGGGCGTCTCTGTGGTCAACGCCCTTTCCGAATGGTTAGAAGTAGAGGTCAAAAGAAACGGCCACATCTATAAACAGCGCTTTGAAAGAGGAAAGGCAGTATCTAAATTAGAGGTTGTAGGAAAGTCCAAAATCACAGGAACAAGGGTATCCTTTAAACCGGATCATGATATCTTTGATGAATTGGAATTTAGTTTTGAAATTTTAGCCCAGCGTTTAAAAGAGCTATCTTATTTAAACAAGGGTTTAAAAATAAAAATTAAAGATGCCCGGGACCTAGCGGATTCAGAGGGGCCGAAAGAATCGACCTTTCAACATAACGGGGGCATAAATGATTTTGTCAAAAACTTAAATAAAAATAAAACTGTCCTCAACAGCAAGCCCATTTATTTTAATGGGGTTAAAGATCAGGTCTTAGTGGAAGTGGCTGTTCAATACAATGACAGTTATACAGAAAATCTATTGTCTTACGCTAATAATATTAGAACTATAGATGGGGGAACACACGAAGCCGGTTTAAAAACCGCCCTCACCAGGGTTTTTAATGATTACGCCAGGAAACACAACTTACTAAAAAACAACCAAAGTAATTTGATGGGTGAGGATATTCGGGAAGGTATGACCACCGTTATCAGTGTAAAGGTACCGGAACCGCAATTTGAAGGGCAAACCAAATCAAAACTGGGAAACAGTGAAGTAAGAGGTATTGTGGATTCGGTGGTGGCGGAAAGCCTGTCCACCTTCTTAGAAGAAAATCCCTCGGTGGCTAAGAAGATAATAGAAAAGGCAATAGCTGCATCAAGGGCCCGGGAAGCGGCACGTAAGGCCAGGGAATTAACCAGAAGAAAAAGCGCCCTGGAAAGTAACGCCCTGCCCGGTAAACTGGCCGACTGTTCAGAAAAAGATCCTGATGTGTCAGAGCTCTACCTTGTTGAAGGTGACTCTGCCGGCGGTTCTGCAAAACAAGGTAGGGATCGCCGTTTCCAGGCAATTCTGCCCTTAAGGGGTAAAATTTTAAACGTGGAAAAGGCCCGCTTGGACAAAATTTTAAACAACGAAGAAATAAGAGCAATGATTACTGCCCTTGGAACAGGCATAGGCGATGATTTTGATATAGAAAAAGCCCGTTACCATAAAATTATAATAATGACTGATGCTGACGTGGACGGAGCTCACATAAGAACGCTCTTACTGACCTTTTTCTATAGATTTATGAAGCCCCTGGTTGAAAAGGGATACTTATATATTGCTCAACCACCCCTTTATAAAATAAAAAGGGGTCAGAAAGAGTTCTATATATATAATGACCGCGAATTGGAAGAGTATTTTAAAGAAATGGGACGTAACGGCATTTCAATACAACGCTACAAGGGCTTAGGGGAAATGAATGCAGATCAATTATGGGATACAACAATGAATCCTGACAGCAGAACCTTACTGCAGGTAGACCTAATAGATGCCGAAGAAGCAGATGCCATATTCACTATGTTAATGGGCGATAAGGTTCAACCGCGCCGTGAATTTATTCAAGAAAATGCAAGGTATGTTAGAAATCTTGATATCTAGTAATATTTGAGGTGAAGAAATGCCAGAGTTAACTGGAAAGGTATTACCTATAGATATAAACAAGGAGATGCGCCAGTCCTATCTGGATTATGCAATGAGTGTTATTGTGGGCCGGGCTTTACCTGACGTAAGGGACGGTTTAAAGCCTGTTCACCGCCGCATACTCTTTGCAATGCATGAATTGGGCTTAACACCGGACAAGCCTTACCGTAAGTGTGCCAACATTGTCGGTAGGGTAATGTCTGATTTTCACCCCCACGGTGATGCAGCCATCTATGACGCTTTAGTAAGGCTGGCCCAAGATTTTTCTTGTCGTTATCCGCTTATTGACGGTCATGGAAACTTTGGCTCGGTGGACGGTGATTCTGCCGCAGCAATGAGATATACCGAAGCCAAGATGGCAAAAATATCCCTTGAACTATTAAAGGATATTGATAAAAATACCGTTGATTTTATACCAAACTATGATGAAAGAACTAAAGAGCCGGTAATATTGCCCTCAAGGATACCCAATTTGTTGGTAAACGGCTCCGGTGGCATTGCTGTGGGCATGGCCACCAATATTCCGCCCCATAACCTCGGCGAGGTTATAGAGGGAATAAAAATGTTAATTGATAATGCTGATGTAACCCTTGATGACTTAATGAAAGTTATCAAAGGACCGGACTTTCCAACCGGTGCCACCATTATGGGCAGGGAGGGAATAGTTTCAGCATTTAAAACAGGGAGAGGCTCAATAAAAATAAGAGCCAAAACAGAAATAGAGGACATTGGTAAGGGTAAACAAGCCATTATAGTAACAGAGTTACCCTATCAAGTTAATAAGGCCAGGCTGATAGAAAAAATTGCCGAGCTTGTTAGAGATAAAAAGGTTGACGGCATAACAGATTTAAGGGATGAATCTGACCGCACCGGCATGAGGATTGTAATTGAGCTGCGCAGGGATGTCAATGCAAGGGTTCTTTTAAACCAGCTCTATAAACACACCCAGCTGCAAGACACCTTTGGAGTAATAATGCTGGCCTTGGTTGACGGTCAACCGCGGGTATTAAATCTTAAAGAAGTGCTATTTTATTACCTGGAACACCAAAAAGATGTGGTAACCAGGCGCACTAAATTTGAATTGGACAAGGCAGAGGCCAGGGCCCACATTGTTGAGGGCTTACGGATAGCCGTTTCTAACATAGATGAAGTTGTGCAAATCATTAGATCTTCACGAACCACAAATGAGGCCAAGGAAAGGTTACAAAAAACATTTCAGTTAAGTGAAAAACAAGCCGATGCCATTGTGGAAATGAGATTGAGGAGCCTCACCGGTTTAGAAATTGAGAAACTGGAGGCGGAGTATAAAGACTTACTGGAAAAAATAGCTTACCTTAAATCTGTTTTGGCTGACGAGCAGTTGGTTTTATCTATTATTAAAGATGAGTTAACCGAAGTACAGAAAAAGTATGCAGATAAAAGGCGTACTGCAATCAGTGATGAAAGTACCGATTTTGTAGATACAGATTTAATTCCACAGGAAGACGTGGTTATTACCCTTACCAATTATGGCTATATAAAACGTATACCCCTGGACACCTACCGCAGCCAACGCAGGGGCGGCAGAGGTATTACCGGTATGGACACAAAAGATGAGGATGCGGTGAAACACGTTTTTGCAACCACCACCCACCACTTTATATTGTTCTTTACCACTAAGGGTAAGGTATATAGGCTAAAGGCACACGAAATACCGGAATCCGGCCGGCAAGCCAGGGGCACGGCCATAGTCAATTTGCTATATTTAGATAAAGATGAACGAATAAATGCGGTGATACCCATCGCCAGCTTTTATGATAACCACTATCTCTTTATGTGTACCGGCCAAGGTATAGTTAAAAAGACTGCCCTCAAAGAATATGATACTTCAAGAAGAGACGGTATCATTGCAATTAACTTGGATGAAAAGGACCAGCTTGTAAATGTACTCCTGACCCATGGAGATGATGAAGTAATAATAGGCACCAAAAAGGGACTGGCCATTAGATTTTCTGAGCAAGATGTCCGTCCAATGGGAAGGGTTTCCAGAGGGGTAATGGGTATAAAATTAAATGAGGGCGACCGGGTAATCGGCATGGATAAGGTGCGGGAAAACAGCTATATGTTGGTGGTTACTTCAAACGGCTTTGGAAAAAGAACACCCATAGATGAATACAGAACCCAGACCAGGGCCGGCAAAGGAATAATTAACATAAAGACTAACCAGCGCAACGGTGAAGCGGTGGACTTACATGTTGTGCAAGATGATGAAGAAATACTCTTGGTCAGTGCCGAAGGGATCATTATAAGGCTGAAGACAAAACACATATCTGTAATGGGAAGAGCAACCCAGGGTGTTACCCTGATGCGCTTAGCAAGGGGCGACAGGGTTATGGCAATGGCAAGGTTTCAGGTTGACTCATAAATAGAAGAGTGAAGCATGTAAGGGGTGGTAAAAGCCACCTCTTATTTATTTTCCCCGTAAAAATTACCATTTGACTTAGAATAAGAGAGGTGTTAAACTAGGCATTGTCGCTGTAAAGGCGGCGAGTTAAACTTCACCTTTTTTAAAAAAATTAATTAAGGATTAGGGGACTGTAGCTCAGCCGGTTAGAGCGCACGCCTGATAAGCGTGAGGTCGGTGGTTCGAGTCCACCCAGTCCCACCATTTAAAAAGTGAAAAAACATGGGGACATAGCTCAGTTGGGAGAGCACCTGCCTTGCAAGCAGGGGGTCACCGGTTCAAGTCCGGTTGTCTCCACCACTGACCCCTGGGTAAACCCAGGGGTTTTAACATTTCCCATAGTGTAAAATTGTTGTAGGAAAAAAAGAAACAAGAGACCACTCTTTTTGGTAAAATAAAGTCGAGCAAAACCCAAATTACCAAAGGAGTGTCTCTTGTGAATACTATTCTACTACAAAAATGCGAAAAATTCATTGAGCAATTATTAAATTTTTTTGCTTCAGATAGAATTAAGGCCATTGAAGAGATGGAAACCACCTTAAAAGAATACACGGACAATTTTATTGTGGATATGATGAGTGCATATCTCGAAGCCCTTGATAAATCTATAGTAGAAGACAAAACCGGCCGTAAAAACAAAGGTCTGGTAATACAAAGAAAAAATGATAAGCG